>CAJCIO010000055.1 GCA_903970465.1 Gammaproteobacteria bacterium | reverse complement strand
GGAAGCTGAACGGCGGATAAGTGCCCTCGACGCCGACACTGAACGAGCCGTTTTTCTGGATATTCTGCAACTGATCACCGGCCACGGCCTGGCCCAGCATTGCTGAACCGAGCACCACACCCAGGCTGCCCAACAGGAGGTTTCTACGCCAAGCGGAAAAAGTCATTTACAGCCCCTTTTATTGTGATGAGAGTCAATTTGCGGCGCCACTATAGAGCGAGTGGTAAAGCACGCAAAAGAATAAAAGATTTCATTCTTATGCTATTTATTCCAGACCTCGGGATAAGCAAATAGTGCCGGTGCGCCACCAGTGTGCAGAAAGATCACCGGCCCCTCTGGCAGGCGTCCTCGCTCGATAGCATCGAGCAAACCGGCCATGGCCTTGCCCGTGTAGACCGGATCGAGCAACAGCCCCTCCTGACTCGCCACGCACTTGATCGCCGCCAGGGTCCCGGCGTTCGGCTCGCCATAGCGTGGGCCGAAATACTCGTCCCACAGCTGTACTGTGAAGTGTTCGGGGACATCGATATCCAGCAACTGGCAGGTCTGCTCGGCCAGGCGCTGAACCTTCGGCGCCTGGGTCGCAGACGGCCGAGAAACGGTGACGCCGATGACCGGCAACTGCGGCAGGCTTTCGCTCAGACCCAATGCCAGGCCGCTGTGAGTACCGGCGCTGCCGGAGGCCAGCACCACAGCGGCGAAATCCAGCCCGCTGGCGCGGATTTGCTTGGCCAGCTCCAACCCGGCGCGCACATAGCCCAGGGCCCCGAGGGCATTGGAGCCACCGATCGGTACCACATAAGGGCGCTTGCCCGCTGCACGCAGACGATCGGCGGCGGCCAGCAATTGGGCATCTGCGTCGTCCAAGTTATCGACGTTCTCGACTTCAGTGCCGAACAGGCCCAGCAGCAAGCGATTGCCGTTGCCGAGGTAGTCGGCCCCTGCGCTGTCGCCCAGGGCATTTTCCAGCAAGGCATGGCAGCCCAGCCCGAGCCTGGCCGCCAGTGCGGCGGTCTGGCGCACATGATTGGACTGCAGCGCACCGGCAGTCACCAAGGTGTCGGCGCCCAGCGCCAAGGCATCGGCCGCCAGGTACTCGAGCTTGCGCACCTTGTTGCCGCCCATGGCCAGGGTGGTGGTGTCATCGCGCTTGATATAAATATCACGGGCGACCAGGGCCGACAGACGTTCGAGCTTTTCCAGCGCGGTGGGTGCGCCGACCAGTTCGAGACGGGGAAAGGGGCTGAGTGCGTGGCTGAGCATGGGCTGTCCGAAGGGTGTTGATCGAGGTGGGCCAGGGGCATCAGGACTATAGGCATCGCCACGCGATGGAGCAACTCCCGACCGGAGGCGTTGTGGGGCCTATGCCGATACTGTACTGTACATAAAAACAGTATTCGGAAAATCCCATGCAGCTGATCGACAAGCTCAGCATCCTCGCCGATGCCGCCAAGTACGATGCCTCCTGCGCCAGCAGCGGCGCACCCAAGCGCAGTTCCGAAGGCAAGGCAGGCCTGGGTGCCACCGATGGCATGGGCATCTGCCACAGCTATACCCCAGATGGGCGCTGCGTCTCGTTGCTGAAAATCCTGCTGACCAACTTCTGCCTGTTCGATTGCCAATACTGCGTGAACCGTCGCTCCAGCGATGTGCCACGGGCGCGCTTCACTCCTGAGGAAGTCGTGCGACTGACAGTGGATTTCTATCGTCGCAACTGCATCAGTGGGCTGTTTCTCAGCTCGGGAATCATCCGCTCGGCGGACTACACCATGGAGCAATTGATTCGCGTGGCCAAACTGCTGCGCGAAGAGCATCAGTTCCGCGGTTATATCCACCTCAAGACCATCCCTGAGGCCGATCCGCTGCTGATCGAAGAGGCCGGTCGTTATGCCGACCGCCTGAGCGTCAATATCGAACTGCCCACCGATGCCAGCCTGCAGATTCTCGCGCCTGAAAAGGACGTAAGCTCGATCAAACGGGCCATGGGCACCATCTACACCGGCCAGCAGACGGTGCTCAACGAGCCCCGCGCGCCGCGCTTCACGCCGGCCGGGCAAAGCACCCAGATGATCGTCGGCGCCGACCTCACCGATGACAGCACCATCCTCCACAGCGCCGAATCGCTGTACGGCAACTACGGCTTGAAGCGCGTCTATTACTCGGCCTTCAGCCCTATCCCCAACAGCCCGAAAAGCGTGCCGCTGGCCGCCCCGCCGCTGTTGCGCGAACACCGCCTGTACCAGGCTGATTTCCTGCTGCGCAGTTATGGCTATCGCGCCGACGAGCTGCTTGCCGGCCCGGGCGATCTGGCCCTGGACATCGATCCTAAATTGGCTTGGGCGCTCGAGAACCGCAGTGTTTTCCCGCTGGACCTCAACCGTGCCGAGCCCGCCCTGATCGCGCGAATTCCCGGCATCGGCATCCGCACCACCAAGCGCCTGGTCGAGTTGCGCCGCCAACGTCGGATTCGCTACGAAGACCTGACTCGCCTGCGCTGCGTGCTGGCCAAAGCCAAGCCGTTTTTCATCACCAGCGACTATCACCCGCAGCAGGCGGAAACCTCCACCGTATTGCTGCGCGAGCAGATGCGTGAGCGCCCGCAACCCCAACAGTTGGGGCTGTGGGGATGATCAGCCTGGATTGCGATGATCTGTTCGACACCTGGCGCCAGCAAGCGCGCTGGCTGCTGAGCCATCATATCGATCCGGCCCAGGTGAGCTGGAGTACCGTTGCCGACCTGTTCGCTACCGACGAGGTGGTGCCACAAACACCGGGGCCCTATCAGGCGCGCATCCCGCTGGCGTTGATCGAACTGTTGCAGACGGCGGCGCGCTATCGCGGCGAACAGCGCTGGAGCTTGCTCTACGAAGTGCTGTGGCGCGTCAGCCATGGCGACCGTACGGCCATGCTGGCCGGGGATGTACTGGGCAGTGAGCTGCATCGGCGCATCAAGCAGGTGACGCGTGAATCCCATCACCTGCATGCGTTCCTGCGGTTTATCGAGTTACCCCCTTCGCAGGCAGAGCCCGCTCCTGCCGATCCACAGTTCACTCTGGAAGCAGGCCCTGCCCGCGAAGCTCCTGGCCCTGAATACGTCGCCTGGCACGAACCCGCCCACGACATTCTGGCCAGCGCCAGTGAGCACTTCATCGGCCGCATGGGGCTCAAGCGCTGGCTGATCGCAACGCCTCAGGACGGGGTCTACTACGATGGCACCCAGCTTATTCACGAGCGTCGCTGCCCGGCGCAATGGCAACAGTTGGCGCAACGTGCCGAGGACCCGCAGGGCGAGTTGTGGCTGACCTACTACAGCCACATCTTCAACCCCGCACGTTTGAACCCCAAGGTCATGCAAGGGCACTTGCCCACACGATTCTGGAAGAACCTGCCCGAAGGCGCCTTGATCCCCGGCCTGATCAGCGAGGCCCGCACCGGCAAGCAACGAGACGGCCAGGCCCGGGCGATCGGCGCGCGCCAAGGCAAACGCATCGAGCGCAGCGGCAAGCTATGAGGGGCAAGCGGCGAGCGGCGAGCGGCAGGCTTTGAGCTTGAAGCTTGAAGCTTGAAGCTTGCAACTTGAAGCTCGCAGCAAAGCTGTGCGCGTTTAAAGCTTGAACTTGCGCACCACTGCAATCAGCTTGTCATTCGAAGCCGCCAGCGCCGCCGTGCTCTGTTCACTCTGAGCACCGCCGGCCACCAACTCCTCGACGATATGCCGCACCGCCACCATGTTGCGGTTGATCTCCTCACTCACCGCGCTCTGCTCCTCGGCCGCCGTGGCGATCTGGGTGCTGAGGTCGTTGATGCGCACCACCGACTCGGCCATGCCGTCCAGGCCTTCGTTGACCCTGGAGGTCTTGTCGACCGTCGCCTGACAGCGATCCTTGGTGTTCTCCATGGCCACCACCGCAGCGCCAACGCCCTGCTGCAGCTTGATGAGCATGTCGTTGATTTCCGAAGTGCTGGCCTGAGTGCGCCCGGCCAAAGCCCGCACCTCATCGGCGACCACGGCAAAGCCACGCCCTTGCTCACCAGCACGGGCCGCCTCGATAGCGGCGTTGAGCGCCAGCAGATTAGTCTGCCCGGCGATTTCGCCAATCACCCCGAGCACCGAGTTGATGCGCTGGGCATCCTGCTCCATCGCCCGCACCTTGCTGGTGGCCTCCTCCACTTCGGTGATCAGCTCGCGCACGCTGCTCGAAGCATCCTCGACCACGATCTTCGAATGGCGGGCCTTTTCATTGGCGACCTGGGTCATGCTTGCGGTTTGCGCGGCGTTGCGCGCCACATCTTCGGCCGTGGAACTCATCTCGGTGATAGCGGTAACAGCCTGATCGGTCTCGTTGGCGTGCCGGGTGAGGATCCGGTTGGTGCCGTGGGACTGACTGCGCAGCTGCTCGATGCCGCCGGCGATCATCGAAGACGACTCGGACACCTCAGTGATCATTTTTTGCAGGTAAACAATAAAGCGGTTGACCGAATGCCCCACCGCGCCGAGCTCATCTTCGGCGCGGATGACGATACGCTTGGTCAAGTCGGCATCGCCTGCCGACAAGGTATCGATATTGGCCTTGAGCACCGCCAGACGCTTCATCAACTGGCTGAGGGCGAACACGATCACCAGCAACATCACAATGACCATGGGGATCTGCAGCATGGCCAAAGTCGTCAGCACCTTACTGCTCAGCGCCGCCAGCACCTCGGTGGGTTGCGCCACTGCCATCAGCCAAGGGGTGCCCTCGACCGGCTGCACGAACAAGCTGTAGTCCTTGCCGTCACTGCCGGTGTAAGTGGTGTGGGTAGCGCCCGCTTTGGCAGGGCTTTTCAGGGCGCTTTGCAGCGCTGCCGCAAAGGGATACTGGCCGGCCAGGTCACTGAGGTTTTTCAGCACGTTGTTACCCGGGATTTCCGGCTGGTTGCTGAGCACCTTGCCGTCGCTCTCGACGATCATCAGTTGAGCGTGAATGTCACGCTCCTTCTGGGCGATCAGATCGTTGAAAAAACCCAGGGTCACGTCAATGGTCGCCACGCCATAGGCGGCGCCATCCTTGGTGATGGCCATGGCGCAATTGGTCCGCGGCTCGGGGCTGGCATCGTCGCGATAGGCGGCAGCCCAGTTGCACTGCCCTGCGGGCGTCTTGAGGCCGCCCAGGTACCAGGACTGCTCGAAGTAGTTCTGTGACTCGGGCGAGTTCCAGTGGGTGTTGACGATCAACTTGCCACTGGCATCGCGGTGATAAAAGGTGCTGTGCTTGGCACGGCCGGGGGTCCGTTTGTCCGGCAGTGGCCAGACGCCCCCGCCGAACACTTTCAGCTCGCCATACTGGTTGACCATGCTCGGCAGCAGGCGATCGATGCTGTCGCTGTCCAATTGCGGCACGGTTTCGGTGATAACCCGTTGCTGGGCTTGCACCCTGGCCAGCTCAGTCTTGATCACGGTGCTGACCTGCCCCGCTTCGTTGATCAGATGGCGTTCGTCCGTGGCGGTGAGGCTGGGGGTGATGAACAGGCTGATACCGACGCCGGTGAGCACGGCGATCAGCAGGACAAAGCCCACGAAGGTGGCGGTATAGCGAGCTTGTATTGTTTTTAGCATGCTGGGGATATCCGCAGGATTGAAGCTGTTGTCAGGTAACCCATGTATCGGCCACGCCCGACGCTCCATGAGCGTAGCTGCTCATGAGCGCCGGACGCTGTACTGCCTAGTGACTGCCCCCGTGGGTGAGCCCGGTCAGGGTATCGGCAATGACCTTGGTCCGTTGCGCCGTCCCTCCCGTCAGGCGACTGGAGTCTTCAAGGGTATCGAGCATTTCGCGCAGCGTGCCGACGGCCGTGGATTGATCCTCGATCTGTTGCGCCACCCGTTGAATTTCACTCGACAGCAGGTCGATATCCACGCCGATCTCGCCGGCATTCTTGCGGGTGATTTCCGCCAGCTTGCGCACCTCGTCGGCCACTACCGCAAAGCCCCGGCCCATCTCCCCCGCGCGCGCCGCTTCGATGGCCGCGTTGAGCGCCAGCAGGTTGGTCTGCCCGGCGATCTGCTGAATCACCTGAACAATGGACTGGATACGCAGACTCGATTGCGCCAGTTCGCGGGCACCGTTGACCGTTTCGCCGGCCTGCGTCGACAGGCTCTCGACCGTAGCACCGGCATCGGCCGCCACGGCACTCTGGCGCTGGATGGTGCTGGTCAGGTCGTCCATCGACAAATGCAGCTCGCCCGAATAATGCTGCAGCTGATCGGCGATCTCCTGCTGTTGCTCGCTGGCCTGAGCCAGTACCCGCCCCAGTTCGGACAAACCATTGAATACCGGCAGCACGTTTTCATCCATGCCGGCAGTATCGAGGTAGCTTGCGAAATCCTTGCGGTTCAGGGCGCCGATCTGCTTGACCACCACATGGTTGAGGCCGGCCAGTTTCTTGATCTGGCGGCGCAGGAAGAACGCCTTGAACTCACCGTAATGGGCAATGAAATTGTCGACGTACTCGTCGGCGAAGCTCGACCCCTTGGGCACCCGGAAGAAAAAAATCGCCGTCAGTGTCTGGTTGAGGTTAAGGCCCAGGATCTCGCCGAACGTCGAGAAACCCGCCAGCGGCACATCGCCGAAGATCCCGGTCATGCTGCCCAGGTCCTTGTCGTTGTTGAGCCGGCGCAGGATGCAGTCGTTGAGGATTGCCGCCACAGGCTTGCCGCCTTTGCCCTGCAAGAAGCGCTGGAAATCGCTGCGCGTCGCCTCGCGGATCGGCGTGCGCTTGACCATCACCAGCTCTTCGCCCGGCGCCACGTCGCAGAACAGCTGCACGATCTGACGTTCGTAGTCGATGCGGGCGATGGACCGCACGAACAGCTCTTCGCCCACGCGGATGGCGAACGAATATTCGGCCAGGTGCCGCTCAAGGGCGTCCGAGGTGCATTTGAAGGCCTCGCACAGCGCCTGCACCATGGTCTTGATATTGCCCTGGGCGTCGACGATCTGATGGATGGTGCGGTCCTCGACCGACGCCGTCAGCACATTGAAGCTCAGGCTCGATGCCTGGAAATTCTGGCTCTTGAACACCCCGAAGCGTACGTCGGCAGGGGTCTTGATAAAGACGATCTGCGCGTGGTTCTCGTAGCTGCGCTGGCCGTCGTGGATCAAGGTCTGCTTGAAGTCGCCCTTGCCGCCGGCCGAACCACCGACGAACAGGCACGGGAAGCGGCCGGACTCGTACAGCGCCTCCATGAAAAACGATTCGGAGGCCGACAAGCCGTCGAAGACGATATAGGCCAAGGTGTCGCGATGATCGATGGCGGTCTGGATGCGCACGCGCTTGATGTGCCCGACCAGCTTGGCGATTCGTTCGCGCATCGGCAGACGCTTGCCGCCACTGCGGATGTCTTCGCATTCGAGCGGCACCATCACCACCTCGGCCGAGGCAATCACGCTGCTGTCGAACAGTTGCAACACCAGCCGGTCCCAACGCTCGCCGGTGGAGCAATAGAGTTGGCTGGCGCCGTTGCACAGCTCGCCGGAGGTAGTGCACAGGCTGATGACGGCGCTGGGGAAACGTTGCTTGATGCGCCGCGCGACCTGATCGAGGTCCACGTGGGGCGAGACGAAACCGGTGATCAGCACCGGTGTGAAGCGCAGCGCTTGCAGCTCGCGCTCCAGCTCGCCCGCACTGCACACCACGCTGGTGCTGCCTTGGGATGAGGCTCTGCTGTTGTTGAAAATACCTGAAAGCTTCATGACTGCGCTCGACGATAAAAAAGGCACGACGGAAATCGGGCCATTGACCTCTTTATCGACCTCGCTTGGCGGGGCTTAAGGACTGCTGCGAGGTTTTACCCGCAAAGTTGTGTCAGGCAGTTGAGGCAACAGCGCATCGCAAGACGACGCCTCGATATTTACCGAGTGACCAGGCCGATAAATACATCTGCACACAGAAACGGGAAATAACTCCCCATAGCTCTGGATTCCATCACGCGGTAGCCTCCTGCGCAGCTTGATCTAGCGTCTACTCAGCTTCCGGACCCTCTTCATGAAACAGTTCGTTCCCTTTGTGCTGATCCTTGCCTGTGCCGGCTGCGGCACGATCAATACCACCTTCAGGCCGGACGCCATTACTGCGCGCAACCTCGGCGAAATCGACAGTCACTGCTCAAGCGTTCCCAGAGCATACGGCGGCGTGATGTACGGCTACTGCCGACTCAACGCTCCGGAAAACGCCCGGCACAGCGGCTTTGCTCCCGACCTGCGCCTGACCTTGCTGGACATGGCAGCATCAGGCGTGACCGACACCCTGCTGCTGCCCTACACCCTGTACCGGCAGGCACAAGACGGCAGCATCGCGGTGTCGCGCGAGGATTGATGAGCGAGTCGCCCATAAAAAACCCCACTCGAAAGTGGGGTTAGTATCATCACGCAACTACCGGATCAGATACCTACGGTCTGACCCAGGAACCACGCACGCTCTTCGGCCTGATCGATCCACTCTTCCAGCAGGCTGGTGGTAGAAACGTCATTGGCTTCATCGGTGGTGGTGTGGGTGGTGCGCATGAACGCAGCCAGCGCCTGGTTGTCGTCGTGCAGCTCGGTGAGCATCTGCTCGGCGCTCAGGTCAGTGGCTTCGCTGCTGGCGAGGCGTTTGATCTGCACCATCTGCTCCAAAGAACGAATGCTGGGCTGGCCGATCTTGCGGGCACGTTCAGCAATCAGGTCGGTAATGGCATATAGCTGCGCCGCTTGATCGTCGAGCAGCAGGTGGTAGTCACGGAAATGCGAACCGTGCATGTGCCAATGGTAATTCTTGGTCTTGATGTACAGCGCGAACACATCCGCCAGCAGCACGGCGAGTTCCTTGCCGACTTCAGGCTGGTTCGAGATACGCGCGTCTTCGCCCTTTTCGGCTTTGCTTTTAACGGCAGACACAGTTTTCAGTTCACTTTTAACGTTGGCGACGGCCATGGTGGATCTCCAGTCGTTTGAACAAAGGATGGGCAGCGATCGCGCAAGACGATCATCGCGGTCTGTAGAGTCGACCATGGACCGAAGGAAAATGTTCAGGTGGATTTTTCTATGAAAGTCATGGATCGCGGCTATGAGCCTTGCGCAGCCTGGTCCAGACCGGCTATCGGACACGCAGAGGTCCGCTGACAGAATTTTTTCTGCGCGCCGGGCTCGAACCTTCTGAAAGGACATTTATCGACTGGAGCTCTATATGAACCGCTACCTTATCCCCGCCCTGTTCGCCGCCTTGGCACTCGCCGGCTGCTCGACCCAAACGGTGGTGACGCTGCAAAACGGCAGCCAGTACCTCACCAAGGACATGCCGAAAACCAAAACCGCCGACGGCTTCTATGAATTTACCGACGTGGCCGGCAAGAAGGTGCGCGTGCGCGCCGACGACGTCGCCACGGTAAAAGAAGAAGACTGATCTGGATGTGACAGGGCTCCGGTGGCATCACGGGCGGCAAATGGCGCCCGGGCGCGGCCGGAGCGTCAATCCAGGGTAAAAAACCACGTCCGAAGAAACAGACAGCGCCCCGCCAATACTGCAACTGCAACCGGTATCAGACTCCTCCTACAGCAGCGTCGGAAAAAACCTTGGAAAAAGCAGAGAATAGCGACTTGCCACTACGGCAGCACTGAGGCATAACAGCAGTTCGACTCATACAAGGATGTCCGAACTTGCACCTTCTCTCTCGTGTCCTGCTGGCGCTTGGTGCGTTGGTGGTGCTGATCCTCGGCGTGGTGGTCTACTACATCATCAACCCCAACCTGCCCGCCTGGCAGCCGGCCGAGCGCACCCGCTATCTGCCGCAATGGAGCGCCGAGCAACGCGAGGCCTACTATTTCACCCCGCAAGGCACGCAGATCAAGGGCTTGCACTACGACTGGTTCACCCAGCTGGAAATGCCTTTTTCATCGCAGCGCTTCACAGCCCCGGCAAATATGGGCCGCTTCGGTTTTCTGATCGACCCACCCAGTGCGAGCAACTCGACACAGCTGCCCGTGGGCTTTACCCGTCATCAGAACCCCGGCGACCCTGCGCAGTATCTGGACATCACCTGCGCCGCCTGCCATACCGGCGAACTGCGCTTCAAAGGCACCGCTCTGCGCATCGACGGCGGCCCGGCCCAGCATGTACTGCCCTCGAGCGTACCGACCCTGCGCGGCGGCGCCTTTGGCCAGGCATTGGTCGCCAGCATGGCCGCCACCTACTACCTGCCCTGGAAATTTGATCGCTTCGCCCATGCGGTACTGCAGGAGCGCTACGAAGCCGAGCACGAGCAATTGCGCAAGGATTTCAAGGCGTCCCTGGATACCTTTCTCAAGGTCGCGTGGAATGACACCCACCGCGGCCTCTACCCGACGCAGGAAGGCCCGGGCCGCACCGACGCCTTCGGACGCATCGCCAACGCCACCTTCGGCGACGCCATTTCGCCCAGCAACTATCGCGTCGCCAACGCTCCGGTCGACTACCCCGAGCTGTGGGACATCTGGACCTTCGACTGGGTGCAATGGAACGGTTCGGCGCAGCAACCCATGGCGCGCAATATCGGCGAGTCCCTGGGCGTGGGCGCCACCTTGAAGTTCTTCGACGATCACGACCAGCCACTGCGCGGCAACGATCGCTATCCTTCAAGCGTGCGCCTGGCCGACCTGCACCGTATCGAGCAAAGTCTGCAGGATCTCAAGCCACCGACCTGGCCCGAAGACCTGCTGGGCATGATCGACCTGCCCCTCGCCAGCCAGGGCCGCGCGCTGTTTCAGGAAAACTGCGCGGCGTGTCACGTACCTCCGGTGGATCGTGCTGGGCCGCGCCCGGTGCAATCGCTCAGGCTCCTGCCCGTGGACTACATCGGCACCGACTCCACCGCTGCCGACAACATCGCCGACTACCGTTATGACCTCAGCGCGCTGCAGTGGGACAAGGCCGAGCTGGCCAAGCTGGACGTCAACCTGTACCCGGCCAACCCGACGCTGGACTTCACCCAGCTGTCTTCGGCCAAGGGCCTGGCTTACGTGACCGCCTTCGTCGAGGACCGCGCCTATCGCGATGCAGGCATCGACGCCGATCAGCGCAAGGTCATGGACGGCTTCGGCCTGCCCATCGGCGTGCGCGAGGAACGCGCCTACAAGGCCCGACCACTGGCCGGCGCCTGGGCCACCGCGCCGTTCCTGCACAACGGCTCGGTGCCCAACCTCTACCAGTTGCTGTCGCCGCAGGACGAGCGCGCACGCACTTTCTACCGCGGCACCTTCGAGTTCGATCCGGCCCATGTCGGCTATCGCACCGAAGCCTTCCCCGGCGGCTTCCTGTTTGATACGCGCATCACCGGCAACCACAACAGCGGCCATGAATTCCGTGATGGCCCGCGTGGCCGCGGAGTGATCGGTCGCTTGCTGCAGCCACAGGAACGCTGGGCGCTGATCGAATACCTGAAAGTGTTGGGCGGCCCACTGGAGAGCCAACTGCAATGAGAGAACGTCGGATGTTCACCCCCGCCCTGCCGAGCCCGCTGGCACGCCTGTGGCTGCGAATCGGTCGCCTGCTGGTACGGCTGCTGCTATGGCTGTTGGTGCTCGGGGCCCTGGGCTGGCTGCTGAGCACGGCCTGGTATGCCTGGAAGTTTAGCGGTCCGGTGGCAGGCGAGGAGCAGATCCCACCTGGCGAAGCTGCCATGACCCAAGACATCATCCAGACCGCGGTGCGCATCGTCGACCAGCACAAGGAGCAGACCCGCTACCTGCGCGACGCCCATGCCAAGGCGCACGGGTGCGTCAAGGCCGACGTCACGGTGCCGTCGGACCTTCGCAGCGATTTGCGCCAAGGCGTATTCGCCCAGCCGGGGCAGCACTGGAATGCCTGGATTCGTCTGTCCAATGGCAACGCCTACCCGCAATTCGACGCGATTCACGACGCTCGCGGCATGGCCATCAAGTTGCTCGACGTGCCCGGTGCGCAGCTGTTGCCCGATGCCAAGGGCAGTGACGGCCAGCCGCTGCACGAGCAGGATTTCGTCATGTTCAGCCATGCCAACTTCTTCGTCAGCGACGTCGCCGAATACCGGCAGAACATCACCGCACAGGCCGATGGCAAGCAAGCCATGGCGTTTTTCCCCAGCTGGGACCCGCGCACCTGGCAGTTGCGCCACCTGATGATCGCCAAGGCGACCCTGGCAGCTGCTCCGGCTAGCCCGACGCTGGCGACCTATTACTCGGTATCGCCGTACAAGTTCGGCAGTGCCAACGCCAAGTTCCGCGTGATCCCCGACCCGTCCAGTTGCCCGGCCTACAGCGTGCCGACGGAAAACACCGATTTGCCGAATTTTTTACGCACAGCGCTATTCCAGCAGCTATCGGCCGATCGCCAACCGGCCTGTTTCGCCTTGCAGATCCAGCGCCAGGACGCGCGTCGCTATATGCCCATCGAAGACACCAGCATCGAATGGCGCGAGGCCGATGCACCCTTCGAAACCGTCGCCCGCATCCGCGTGCCGGCACAGGACTTCGATACCCCAGAGCAGAACCTCATGTGTGACAACCTGTCGTTCAACCCCTGGCACGGGCTGCAAGCGCACCGCCCCATCGGTGGCATCAATCGCTTGCGCAAGGCGGTTTATCAGGCGGTCAGCGATTATCGCCACAGCCGCAATGCCAGCCAGTGAGCACTGGCCTTTACGCACAGGGTCATTCCGTGAGGGAATAGACACCCTTACCCTGTAGCGAGGGGCTCGCCCCCGGAAGCGACCCACCATGTCCCGACGCCTGACCCCTTCCATGACCGCGCTGCAATGCTTTGAAGCGGCGGCGCGACACCTCAGCTTCACCCGTGCCGCCCAGGAACTGCACCTGACCCAGAGCGCGGTGAGCAAGCAGGTGGCGCAGCTCGAAGAGATGCTCCAGCATCATCTGTTCCAACGCGTGCGTCGGCGCCTGCAACTGACCCCGGCGGGCTCGCTGTACCTCACCGAAGTGGACAAGATCCTGACGCAGATCGACATGTCCAGCCGCTACATCCTTTCCTACGGCGCCGAGACCGAGGTGCTGCGCGTGGCCACCCAGCCGACGTTCGGCGCGCGGTGGTTGATCCCCAACCTGAAAGGCTTCGGCAAGCGCTTCCCGCATATTCACCTGGATATCCGCAGCGAACTGGAGCCGTTCGACCTGTTACAGGCCAAGGCCGATGTGGCGTTCTTTTTCGGCCAAGGTACGTGGCCGGGCGCAACTTGCCTGGAGCTGTTCAGCGAAGATGTAGTGCCGGTGTGCTCCCCGGAACTGCTGGCCGAGCGCCCGTTCGACAACCCCACGCAACTGGCCGAGCAGGTGCTGCTGCAATGCACGTCGCGCCCTGAGGCCTGGCATGAATGGTTTCTGGCCCAAGGGCTCAGCTCACAGAACAGCTACCACGGGCCGCGCTTCGATACCTTCTACATGTGCATCCACGCCGCATTGGCGGGTTGCGGCATCGCCCTCATTCCGCGCTATCTGGTGGCCGAGGAGTTGCGCGAAGGCAAACTGGTGGTGCCCTTGAGCCATGTCACCCCAAGCAACGGCGCACACTTCATGGCGTACTCCGAGCACGCGGCCGAGGTGCCGAAGGTGAAGGATTTCGTGGAGTGGATTCGGGCGCGGTGCTGACGGCTCCCCGTGAATTGCGGCCCGAATACCATAACGCGGCGTAAACTCTGCGTCTTAATCGATCAGGACCACACATGGACAAATTCGATCGCGCCATCCTCGAAATCCTCCAGGATGACTGCACCCTCGCCATCGGCGCCCTTGCCGAACGCATTGGCCTGGGCACCACGGCGTGCTGGCGGCGCATTCAAAAGCTCGAAGAAGAAGGCATTCTGCGCAAACGTGTGGCCTTGCTCGATCGCGCGAAACTCAATATCGGCGTGACGGTATTCGTGTCGATCAAGACCAATCAGCACAGCGCCGAATGGTTGCAGACCTTCCACGCGCGGGTAGCGGAAATCGTCGAGGTGGTGGAGCTGTATCGGATGGCCGGCGACACCGACTACCTGCTGAAGATGGCGGTGCCGGATATCGCCGGCTACGACGCGGTGTACAAACAGTTGATCCAGATACCGGGGCTGTCGGATATCAGCTCCAGCTTTGCCATGGAGCAGATCAAATACACCACGGCCATGCCGCTGCGTTACTTGCCCGCCTGAGGCGCTGCGCCCACGGGGCGAAGCGCGGCCGAACGAAAATCAGGCAAAAAAAAGCGACCCGTGAAGGTCGCTTGTTTTTTTGCTTCAAGGCGTTCAGTGGACCTTGAAGCCAGATATGGCGCAGCGGACGGGACTCGAACCCGCGACCCCCGGCGTGACAGGCCGGTATTCTAACCGACTGAACTACCGCTGCGCGATACACAAAGAGAGATTGGTGGGTGATGACGGGATCGAACCGCCGACCCTCTGCTTGTAAGGCAGATGCTCTCCCAGCTGAGCTAATCACCCTTTCACTCTCGGTGTGGCGCGCATTCTACGGACGACCCCTACCTCTGGCAAGCACTTTTTAAAATATTTTTTTCAGGCCTTCCAAAGACTTAGAACCGGTTGGCCTGAGCGGCTACAGGGAGAATAATGCCCGCCTTGTGTATTAAGGAGAGATTCACCTCATGTGGTTCAAAAACCTGCTTGTCTACCGCCTGACCCAGGATATTCCGTTCGACGCCGAGGCGCTGGAAACCGCACTGGCCACCAAACTGGCGCGCCCTTGTGCAAGCCAGGAGTTGACCACCTATGGTTTCGTCGCCCCGTTCGGCAAAGGCGCGGACGCCCCACTGGTCCACGTCAGCCAGGACTTCATGCTGATCAGCGCTCGCAAGGAAGAGCGCATCCTGCCGGGTAGCGTGGTGCGTGACGCCGTCAAGGAGAAGGTCGAAGAGATCGAGGCCGAGCAGATGCGCAAGGTCTATAAAAAGGAACGCGACCAGATCAAGGACGAGATCATCCAGGCCTTCCTGCCCCGTGCCTTTATTCGTCGCTCCGCGACCTTCGCCGCCATCGCGCCGAAACTGGGCCTGATCCTGGTCAACTCGGCCAGCCCCAAACGTGCCGAAGATCTGCTGTCCACTGTGCGCGAAGTGATCGGCTCGCTGCCAGTGCGGCCGCTGAGCGTGAAGATTGCCCCGACGGCGGTGATGACCGATTGGGTCAAGACCCAGAAAGCCGCCGATGACTTCTATGTACTGGACGAGTGCGAGCTGCGCGACACCCACGAAGACGGCGGCATCGTGCGCTGCAAACGCCAGGACCTGACCAGCGAAGAAATCCAGCTGCACTTGAGCACCGGCAAGCAGGTGACCCAGCTGTCGCTGGCCTGGCAGGACAAGATCTCTTTCGTGCTGGACGACAAGATGGTGGTCAAGCGCCTGCGCTTCGAGGAATTGCTGACCAATGAAGCCGAAGAAAACGGCGGCGAAGACGACCTCGGCCAGCAGGACGCGAGCTTCACGCTGATGATGCTGACCTTCGGCGAGTTCCTCCCGGCGCTGTTCGAAGCACTGGGCGGAGAAGAGATTCCACAGGGTATCTGAAACAGACCTGACCGGCCCTGACCTGTGGGAGCGGCCGCTCCCACATTTGAACGAGCTGCTTCTACTATAAAAAGGACACACACCGCCATGCGTGCACTGGCCGCCTTGAGCCGCTTCGTCGGCAATACGTTCGCTTACTGGGTCTTGCTGTTCGCCGTATTGGCGTACTGCGAACCGACATGGTTCGTGGGCCTGAAAACCTGGATCGTACCGCTGCTGGGGCTGGTGATGTTCGGCATGGGGCTGACCCTCAAGCTGGACGACTTCGCCGCGCTGTCTCGTCATCCTTGGCGAGTCGGCCTCGGTGTGGTCGCGCACTTCGTGATCATGCCGGGCGTGGCCTGGATTCTGTGCGAGCTGTTCCATCTGCCGGCAGAAATCGCTGTCGGGGTGATCCTGGTTGGTTGCTGCCCGAGCGGTACCTCGTCGAATGTCATGACTTGGCTGGCCAAGGGCGACCTGGCCCTGTCTGTGGCCATCGCCGCCGTGACCACCCTGCTGGCGCCGCTACTCACGCCGGCACTGATCTGGCTGCTGGCCTCGGCCTGGCTGCCGGTTTCGTTCATGGACATGTTCGTGTCGATCCTGCAATTCGTGATGCTGCCGATCATTCTCGGCGTGGTCGCCCAGCGCCTGCTGGGCGAACGGGTCAAGCTGGCCGTGGAGGTATTGCCGCTGATTTCGGTGATCAGCATCGTCATGATCGTGTGTGCGGTGGTTGCCCTGAGCCAAGCGAAAATCGCCGAGTCCGGGCTGTTGATCATGCTGGTGGTGATGCTGCACAACAGCTTCGGCTACTTGCTGGGCTACTTCACCGGCAAGCTGTGCAAGCTGCCGTTGGCGCAACGCAAGTCACTGGCGCTGGAAGTCGGCATGCAAAATTCGGGGCTGGGGGCCGCCTTGGCCAGTGCGCACTTCTCACCGCTGGCGGCGGTGCCGAGCGCGCTGTTCAGCGTGTGGCACAATATTTCCGGGGCGCTGCTTGCAACCTGGTTCCGCCGCATGGAAGACCCTGATGCGCCAAGTGAAGCCCTGGAGAGCAAGCCAGCCGCCCACTGAGGCAACTTGTCCCCGGAATCGATTTTAGGCACCATAGCCACTCCGAAGGACGACCTTCGGCGCCAGAGATTCAAGTCCGGGGACGACCCCATCTGCAAAAGATGAGGTGTGTCATGCCCTGGTTCATTCTGTTTTGTGCCGGTCTGCTGGAAGTCTGCTGGGCCGTCGGCCTGAAATATACCGACGGCTTTTCCCGCCCCCTCCCCACCGTACTCACCGTGTTGGCGATCATCTGCAGCATCGCCCTGCTGGGCATCGCGGTGCGCGAACTGCCCGTCGGCACGGCCTATGCGGTATGGAGCGGGCTGGGCGCCGTGGGGACGGTCATCGCCGGGGTGGTGCTGTTTGGCGAGTCGATGGCGCTGATCAAGCTGGCGAGCGTGGCCTTGATCGTGATCGGGCTGCTGGGGCTCAAGTTGGCGTCTTAGGACTGCATGGATTATTTAGCGCGCAATCTGACACCAGCTTCCCAGCCCTGCGGCAATTTGCCATCTAGTAGATTTAATCGACTTATAATCGCTCTGTCACATGCCCTGAGTTATCCTGTCGGCGCATTTTCGTAATATTCCGAACATTCCTTTCCCTGTGGAGCGCCCAAGATGCATGAAATCCCAAACCTCCCCTTCCCGAGCCTGCACCAGCCACAACCCTCGGAATCCAAGGTCTCGGCTAACCAGCAGCAAGCAATGAGTGCTGACACTCGCGCCGAACCGAAGCCGGCCAAGCGCAAAGACTAGACGTCGCCCTCTGGCGCAGTGTGATCCCCGGCAGCGCCTGCTGCTTTCCACTGCGCCTCAGACGCCTGCTATGCTGGTGCCTGTTCCCCAGTCTCGACAGAAATCGCCATGAACCCACCTATCGATGAACATCAGGCCGGCCTGATGATCGAAACCGCGCAACAGATGCTCGACATCTGGCAGCGCCTGCCCGCCGCCAAGCAACAAGCCCTGTTGGCCCGCTTCGGCAGCCGCGACAAGGCGGTGGCCGCACTGGTTGCCACACGTTTGTTGGCACCCTCGACACCCTCACCCTGAATCACTGCACTACCTGGAATGAGCCGTCCGCCCGCAGCGCGTGCTTGAAATAATCGTCCCGAGGTGTCACTCACACCGTGCGCGACTTATCATAGCCACCTAGACAGCCGCAGCCCTCCCCTTTGCGCGTAACAGAGTTGACCCTACATGCCTGATTCCCAGCGGCCGATGCAGATCACGCTGCAAGTCGTCTCCATTGTTGTCTTCACCTTTATCGGCTACCTCAGCATCGGCATTCCGCTGGCGGTGCTGCCCGGCTATGTGCACACCGACCTGGGCTTCGGCGCGGTGATCGCGGGGCTGGTGATCAGCGTGCAGTACCTGGCGACCCTGATGAGCCGCTCCTCCGCCGGGCGCATCATCGACAACCAGGGTAGCAAGCGCGCAGTCCTGATCGGTCTTGCTGCCTGCGGCGTCAGCGGTGCATGCATGCTGGTGTCGGCCTGGCTGCACAGTTTCCCCATGGCCAGCCTGGTCAGCCTGTTTTTCGGCCGGATCATTCTGGGCTTTGCCGAAAGCCTGGTGGGATCGGGCGCGATTGGCTGGGGAATTGGCCGGGTCGGCGCGGCCCACACCGCCAAAGTGATCTCCTGGAACGGCATCGCCAACTACGGCGCACTGGCCATCGGCGCACCACTGGGCGTGGTCATGGCCTCGCATCTGGGGCTGTGGAGCGTGGGCATGAGCATCATGGTGCTGGCCGCCGTGGGCATTGCCTTCGCATGGAACCGGCCACCCGCACCGATCGTGGTCGGCGAGCGCCTGCCGTTCATGCACGTACTCTGGAAAGTCTTTCCTCACGGTTGTGGCCTGGCCTTGGGCGGCGTCGGCTTCGGTACCATCGCCACCTTCATCACCCTGTACTTCGGTTCCCAGCATTGGGATAACGCCGCCCTGTCCTTGAGCCTGTTCGGAGGCAGTTTCATCCTGGCACGACTGCTGTTCGGCAACCTCATCAACCGCATCGGGGGCTTCCGCGTGGCCATCGCCTGCCTCAGCGTCGAGACGCTCGGGCTGTTGGTGCTGTGGCTGGCGCCCAATGCCGAACTGGCCATGGCTGGCGCTGCATTGAGTGGTTTCGGGTTTTCGCTGGTATTCCCGGCGCTGGGCGTCGAGGCGGTCAATCTGGTGCCCGCCTCCAGTCGTGGCGCGGCCGTGGGGGCTTTCTCGCTGTTCGTGGACCTGTCGCTTGGCATTACCGGGCCTGTAGCGGGGGCGGTCGCCAGTGGCTTCGGCTTCGCCGCGATCTTTCTGGTGGCGGCAGTGGCAGCCTTGGCCGGCATGGTGCTCAGCCTGCGGCTGTTCCGTCACAGCCAACAGGCGGCGCGCCATCCGGACGTCGCGCTCTAGAAATCCACTCGCCCGCGGCCAGCCTTGATCGCCCCGCGCTTGGTCTTGCCCTCCAGGCGGCGGGTCTTGGAGCCCAGCGTGGGCTTGGTCGGGCGGCGCTTCTTCTCCACCTTGATGGCCCCCAGGATCAGCTCGCGCAGTCGCTCGAACGCATCGGCGCGGTTCTGCTCTTGCGTGCGGTGCTGCTGGGCCTTGAGAACGATCACCCCCTCGCTGGTGATGCGGCTGTCGCGCAATGCCAGCAGGCGCTCCTTGTAGAACTCCGGCAATGATGACGCGCGAATATCGAAGCGCAGGTGCACCGCGCTGGAGACCTTGTTGACGTTCTGACCACCGGCGCCCTGAGCGCGGATGGCCGTCAGCTCGATCTCGGCATCAGGGAGGTGGACGTTGTTGGAGATTTCCAGCATGGGGGTCAGATCGCTTAATAAAAACAGTTCGGAGTGCGTTCCACCTGCGCAAAAACGCCAGCGCTAAGGCTGGCGTTTTTTATCGCTACCCGCTGGTTACTCGGGTTTCGGCTTGCGGCGGCCGAAGCCTGGACGCTGACCGTCACCGGCGGCCGGGCCACGACGCTTGCCCGACGGCGCGTCGGTCAGGCCTACACCGGGGCGCTTGGTGGCGGGTTTGGCCGGGCGCTTGGTGGCATCGCCTGGACGATCCGCAACCGGGGTACCACGGCTGGGTTTTTCACCACGCGGGGCATCGGAGCGAGCCCGGTCGCCACGAGGGGCGTCAGTGCGGCTGCGATCGCCACGAGGTGCTTCACTGCGTGCACGCTCGCCGCGCGGGGCATCACCACGACCCGCCTCGGTGCGCGCGCGTTCACCACGCGGAGCGTCACCACCACGGGCTTGCTCGTCACGAGGCTGACGGGCCGGACGCGCTGCAGGCGCAGCACCGTCGTGTGCCGGACGCAACTGACGCACGCGCTCGCTACGACCCATCGGCCGCGACGATTTACGCTGCATGCGGTCGAGCTTGTCCTTGATCTTGGTGCTCACGGTCGGCTGCATGACTGGCGTCAGGCCGACTTCGGTGCTGAGGGTATCGACTTCGAACTGGGTCAGTTCGCGCCAGCGGCCCATTGGCAAGTCGGAATTGAGGAACACCGGGCCGAAACGCACGCGTTTCAGACGGCTGACCATCAAGCCCTGAGATTCCCACAGACGACGGACTTCGCGGTTGCGGCCTTCCATCACCACGCAGTGGTACCAATGGTTGAAACCATCGCCACCCGGTGCTTCCTGGATGTCAGTAAAACGCGCTGGACCGTCTTCGAGGATCACACCGTTCTTCAAGCGCAGCAGCATGTCTTCATCGACTTCACCGCGCACACGCACGGCGTATTCACGGTCCATCTCGAATTTGGGGTGCATCAGGCGATTGGCCAGCTCGCCGTCGGTGGTGAACATCAGCAAGCCGGTGGTGTTGATGTCGAGGCGGCCCACGTTGATCCAGCGCCCTTCGCGCGGGCGCGGCAGGCGGTCGAACACGGTCGGACGGCCTTCCGGGTCGTCGCGGGTGCAGATCTCGCCGTCGGGCTTGTTGTAGATGATCACGCGACGGACGGTCTCGGACGCTTCTTCGCGCTTGATGACCTTGCCGTCGACGGTAATTGAGTCGTGCATGTCGACGCGCAGGCCCAAGGTGGCATCACGGCCATTGACCTTGATGCGGCCGGCGGCGATCCAGGCCTCGACGTCACGGCGCGAGCCTACGCCAATGCGCGCCAACACTTTCTGCAGCTTTTCGCCGGCTGGACCGATTTCCTGATCTTGCTGATCGAGTTCACTCATCTTAAGCACCTCCCGGTGGGTCGAGCCCAGGCGGGCGCCGGGGCTGATAATCAATGTTCTTGCGCAGCGCCTTGATTGAAAAACAAGGGACGGTTTAGCGCAAAAGGTCGCGAATCATACGCGCTTGAGCGGCGCTACGCATCCCAGCGTAGTGCAAATAGTCAGTGTTTCTTTTTTTTCCGCTGGCCGGTGGCATTCATGTCCTTGAGCCGGGCAATGGACAGTTCGTTCACCTCGCGGCGTTCGTCCTTCTCCATCTTCTTCCAGCCCTTGCACTCGGCTTTGGTGCGGCCGCAGCCGATGCAGACGTTTTCGTCGAATTTGCAGATGTCGATACAGGGATTTTTAGCGCTCATGCACATCAGACTCGGGACGGATCGTCCGGTTCATCTTCATTCCAATCATCCTCATCCTTATCCTCATCAGACGACGGCCGCTCAAGTGTCTGCTGGTACAGTGCCTTGAGCGCTTCCCGTGCGGCGGCGACGCTGGCCCGATGCTCGGCGAAGATTGCCGGGGAATCACCGATCACGTTGACCGGTGCGCGGACTTCAGGCGGATCAGGCTGGAAGTCGGCAGCCGTGTCGGCGACTTCTTCGGTACCAGGCTCAGGTTCCGGGCCCGGTGCTTGAGCGCCCAGCTCCTCAGGATCAGGTTCGTCAGGACTTGCCTGGGCCTCCTCGAGACGCAAATCATCGAAATCGGTCTTGAGCCCCTGCTCCATCTCGTCCAGCTCCAGCAGCAAGGTGCGGAAACTGGTTTCGTCCCGCGGCGCTACCACGTCTTCATCCTCCAGGCTGGCATCGGCCAGGGCCTGCAAGTGCGCGGGTACCGGCGCGTCCTCGACATCGGGCAGCGGCTCGGGCTCCAACTCGCGCAAGGCGGCCAGCGGCGGCAAGTCGTCGAGGTTCTTCAGGTTGAAGTGGTCAAGGAACGCCTTGGTGGTGGCGAACATGGCCGGTTTGCCGGGTACATCACGGTAACCCACTACTCGGATCCACTCGCGCTCGAGCAGGGTCTTGACGATATTGCTGTTGACCGCAACGCCGCGCACATCTTCGATCTCGCCTCGGGTAATGGGCTGGCGATAGGCGATCAGCGCCAGGGTCTCGAGCATCGCCCGCGAATAGCGCTGGGGCCGTTCTTCCCAGAGTCGGCCGACCCAGGGCGCGTATTTCTCGCGAATCTGCAGCCGGTAGCCGGACGCCACCTCGACCAGCTCGAACGCGCGGTTGTCGCAACTCTTGCGCAGCAGGTCGAGGGCTTTCTTGAATACCGGCGGCTCGGGGCGCTCGCCTTCCTCGAAGAGTTCGTACAGGCGGTCAAGGCCCTGGGGCTTTCCCGAGGCCAACAGAAAGGCTTCCAGCAGGGATGCCAGTTCGCGGGGTTCATTGAGGTTCATGCATGTGCTCGTTATTCGGCTCGCGCGCGGACATGGATAGCGGCAAAAGGCTCATTCTGCACCAGTTCGATCAGCGATTCCTTCACCAGCTCGAGAATGGCCATAAAGGTCACCACCACCCCAAGCTTGCCTTCCTCGGCGGTGAACAGCGCGACGAACGGCACAAAGCCGCCGCCTTTCAGGCGTTCGAGCACTTCGCTCATGCGCTCGCGGGTCGACAACGCCTCGCGGCTGACCTGGTGGCTTTCGAACAGATCGCTGCGGCGCAGCACTTCGGCCATGGACAGCAGTACTTCTTCCAGGCTGACCTCGGGCAATAGCTTGCGCGCCTTGGCTTCGGGGGCATCAAGCTTGGGCACGATGATGTCGCGGCCGACCCGGCTGAGGGTGTCGATCCCTTCGGCGGCGGCCTTGAAGCGCTCGTACTCCAGCAAACGCCGCATCAGCTCGGCACGCGGGTCGCCCTCTTCCTCTTCGACAGCGGCGGAACGCGGCAGCAGCATCCGCGATTTGATCTCGGCCAGCATGGCGGCCATCACCAGGTATTCCGCTGCCAGCTCCAGGCGCACGTGCTGCATCAGCTCGACATACCCCATGTACTGGCGAGTGATCTCAGCGACGGGGATATCGAGAATGTCGATGTTCTGTTTGCGGATCAGGTAAAGCAGCAGGTCGAGAGGCCCCTCGAAGGCTTCGAGAAACACCTCCAGGGCGTCCGGCGGAATGTACAGGTCGACCGGCATTTCGGTGACGGCCTGGCCGTAGACCAACGCGAGTTGTAACTGCTGCGGGAGGTCTGTCAGCGATTCATTGCTCGCCGAGGAGATATCGCTCATGCCTCGACCAGGAACGGCGTCGGATCGCCACAGCCTACCCGTACCACCTCAGGCTCGTCGCCCGCCAGGTTGATCACCGTGGACGCGGACACGCCGCCGAAACCGCCATCGATAATCAGGTCGACGTGTTTTTCGAGCAGCTGGCGCATCTCGTACGGATCACTCATCGGCTCGGTTTCGCCGGGCATGATCAGACTGACGCTCATCAACGGCTCGCCCAGCTCCTCGGTCAACGCCAGCGCGATGGGGTGCTTGGGCACCCGCAGGCCGATGGTGCGACGTTTGGGGTGCATCAACAGGCGCGGCACTTCCCGCGTGGCATTGAGGATAAAGGTGTAAGGCCCGGGCGTATGCGCCTTGAGCAGACGAAAGGCCCCGGTGTCGACCTTGGCGAACAGTCCCAGTTGCGAGAGATCGGCGCAGATCAAGGTGAAATTGTGCTTGTCGTCGAGCTGGCGCAGGCGGCGCACGCGCTCGACCGCCGCCTTGTCGCCGATCTGGCAACCCAGTGCATAGGACGAGTCGGTGGGAAACACCACCACGCCGCCGCGACGGATGATTTCCGCGGCCTGTTTTATCAGGCGCGATTGGGGGCTTTCCGGATGAATCTGGAAAAATTGGCTCACGTGCTCTTCCTGGTCAGACGACAAGTGGCTCATGTTTGAAACGCCCCAGTAGCAATGGGAGGTCTTCGGGTACTGGTCGGTAGACACCAATTTCGGCCCATTGATCCGGCGCGTGAAAATCACTGCCAGCGCTGACCAGCAGACCGAACTCCCTCGCGAGGATCGACAGCACACCGACCTGGTCGGCCGGTTGCAGGCCATTGACCACCTCGATGGCGTGACCACCGGCCTGAATGAACTCGGCCATCAGCCGCCGACGCTTGCTGCGGGTGAAATCATAGTTCAACGGATGGGCCAGGCTGACCCAGGCGCCGGCCTCGCGCAGCGTCGCGACGGTCTCTTCGAGCGATGGCCAGTGCAGCTTGACGTCGCCCAGCTTGCCGGCCCCCAACCACTTGCGAAACGCCTCGGCGCGGTCCTTGACGTGACCCGCCTGAATCAGAAAATCCGCGAAGTGCGGGCGGGCCGGAGCATTGCCGCTATCGCCCAGTGATTGCTGGATAGCCCGCGCACCTTCCATAGCACCCGGCATGCCCTTGAGCGCCAGCTTGCGACTGATCTCTTCGGCACGCAGCCAGCGGCCATGGTGGAGCTTGTCGATGGCGGCGATCAACGGCGGCGAATCGAGGGAGAATCCGTAGCCCAGCACATGGATGGTCGCGCCGCCCCAGGTGCAGGACATCTCTACCCCACTGACCCACTGCATGCCCAGGCCCTGAGCGGCCTCGCGGGCCTCGACCAGACCTTCGAGGGTGTCGTGATCGGTCAAGGCCAGGCAGCGCACGCCCTTGTCGAAGGCACGGGCCACCACCGCAGCAGGCGCGAGGGCGCCATCGGAGGCAGTGCTGTGGCAGTGCAGATCAACATTCATAGGTGGCGCGCTTTCTCGGTCATTGATGTTTGTTATTATGCCGCCACATCCTGATTCTGGCTGCCTTCTGTGAAACAATTAATCGACTTCATCCCGCTGCTGCTGTTCTTCATCGTCTACAAGGTCCCGGCCCACACCCTCGAGGTGGCCGGCTACAGCCTGCAGCTGGGTGATATCTACAGCGCCACCAAAGTGCTGATCGCAAGCTCGATAGTGGTGTACGGCGCGCTGTACCTCAAGCAGCGCAAGCTGGAGAAAGGCCAATGGCTGACCCTGATCGCGTGCCTGGTGTTCGGCAGCCTGACCTTGGCCTTCCATAGCGAGACTTTCCTTAAATGGAAGGCGCCGGCGGTCAACTGGATCTTCGCGCTGGTGTTCGCCGGCAGCCATTTCATCGGCGACCGCCTGCTGATCAAGCGCGTCATGGGCCATGCCTTGACGCTGCCGGAGCCGGTATGGACACGCCTGAACATTGCCTGGGTGGTGTTTTTCATCATCTGCGGCGCCGCCAACCTGTTCGTCGCGTTCACCTTCGAGCGCTTCTGGGTCGACTTCAAGGTATTCGGCAGCCTGGGCATGACCCTGCTGTTCCTGGTGGGCCAGGGCATCTACCTGTCCCGCTACCTCCATGACAAACCTGCATCCGAGGACTGACATGCTCTACGCCATCATCTCCACCGACGTTGCTCATTCCCTGGAAAAACGCCTGAGCGTGCGCCCTGCCCACGTCGAGCGCCTCAAACAGCTGCAAGGCGAAGGTCGTCTGACGCTGGCCGGCCCGCACCCTGCGATCGAAAGCAACGATCCGGGCGAGGCGGGCTTCACCGGCAGCCTGATCGTCGCCGAGTTCGAGTCGTTGAAAGCCGCCCAGGCCTGGGCCGACGCCGATCCGTATATCGGTGCCGGCGTCTACCAGCAGGTGCTGGTCAAGCCGTTCAAACAAGTGCTGCCTTGAATCCCTGCGCCTGAGTACCCCATGAGCGACCTGTTACTGATTGACGATGATGTCGAACTTTGCGAGCTGCTGAGCAGTTGGTTGAGTCAGGAAGGCTTCCAGGTGCGTGCCTGCCACGACGGCGCCAGCGCTCGCAAGGCACTCGTCGAGCGGGAGCCGGACGCGGTGGTGCTGGACGTGATGCTGCCCGACGGCAGCGGCCTGGAGGTGCTCAAGCAACTGCGCAGCGAGCATGCCGAGTTGCCAGTGGTCATGCTGTCGGCACGTGGCGAGCCGCTGGACCGGATTCTCGGCCTGGAGCTGGGCGCCGACGACTACCTGGCCAAGCCCTGTGACCCTCGGGAACTCACCGCTCGCCTGCGCGCGGTGCTGCGCCGCTCCCATCCGGCTGCTGCCACCGGGCAAATGGAACTGGGCGATCTGTACTTCAGCCCCGCACGCGGTGTGGTCACCATCAAGGAGCTCGACATCACCCTGACGATTTCCGAAAGCCGCCTGCTCGAAGCGCTGTTGCGTCAACCCGGTGAGCCTCTGGAGAAACAGGAACTGGCGCAGATCGCACTGGGTCGCAAGCTGACCCTGTACGACCGCAGTCTGGACATGCACGTCAGCAACTTGCGCAAGAAGATCGGCCCCCATGCCGATGGCCGTCCGCGCATCGTCGCGCTGCGCAGTCGCGGGTACTACTACGCGGAGTGATCACCACCTGTCTGTGGGTGCGGGCTCTGCTCACGAATGCAGTACCTGGGGCGAACGGGGCGGACGCATTTTGCCTGACACTCCACGCTGCCTGGCGATTCGCGGGCAGGGCCCGCTCCCACAGGGGCCGAGTACCCAGCTGTATTTGTCAGGGCTGGCAACGAGCCTCTTTACTCAAGCTTTACGCTCGCCTGACTGCTGCTGACCTTGATCTCCTTAAACTGGCCACATCCGGTACAGACACCGGCGACGAGACAAGGAGATACACCATGCGCAAAACCCTGATCGCTCTGATGTTCGCTACCGCCCTGCCGACCATTGCCATGGCCATGCCCAATGATGGTCCGGACAAAGGTCCAGGTTTCGGCCCAGGCCCCGGTGGCCAAGGCATGATGGAGCATCATCGTGGTGAAGGCCCGTTCGAAAAACTCGACCTGAGCCGCGACCAGCGCCAGCAGATCGGCAAACTGATGGGTGAAGAACGCCAGCACAGCCGCGAAATCGCCGACAAGTACTTGCAAAAACTGCCAGCCGCCGATCAAAAGGCCTTGAAGGACGAGATGGACGCTAACCGCACCAAGACCCAATCCGACGTGCGTGCAGTGCTCAAGCCCGACCAGCAGAAGACCTTCGACGACATGAAAAAGAAACAGGACGAACGTCGTGCCGAATGGGCCGAGTTCCAGGCCTGGAAAGCGCAGAAAGGCCAGAAGGCTCAGTAAGCGCTCACGCAAGGCCATGGTCGGCCTTGCCCGGACATCCACTGCCCGGTCCCGTTCACGCGGGCCCGGGCTTTGCTCATTGAGGTGCACCTTGCGTTCATTGTTCTGGCGCATTCTGGCCAGTTTCTGGCTTGCCATCGCGCTCGTCGCCGGGCTGTCCATCGGCATGGGCTACCTGCTTAACCAGGATGCCTGGATCCTCAGCCGTCATCCGGCTATCCGGGACTTCGCTCAGACCTGGACGCAGACCTTTGAAGAGCAAGGCAAAGATGCCGCCCAGGCATTGCTGGAGCAACGCCGCCGGCAATTTCATGTCAGCATCCAGGTGCTCAATGAAGCCGGTGATCCGGTGGTGCCAGGCACCGTGCCGCCTCGTGCCGAAGCCATGGAAGCACGCCAGCGCAACGACAACCGAGCCGATGATCGCCCACTCCCCTGGCGGCGCCTGGCTGCCGAATACACCAGCCCGACCTCGGGCGACACCTATCTGCTGATTTACCGCATCCCCTTCCCGGAACTGGACGAATGGCGCAAGCACAGTTTGTTCTGGCCACTGTCGGCGTTGGCCATCTCGCTGGTGGTGCTGACCCTGTTCAGCCTGCTGGTGACCCTGTCGATAACCCGCCCACTGAACCGCTTGCGCGGTGCCGTGCACGACCTTGGTCAGGCCAGCTACCAGCAGAACAGCCTGGCGCAACTGGCCAATCGGCGCGACGAGTTCGGCGTGCTGGCCACCGATTTCAACCGCATGGGCTCGCGCCTGCAGAGCCTGATCGGCAGCCAGCGGCAATTGCTGCGTGATGTATCCCATGAATTGCGGTCGCCTCTGGCACGCCTGCGTATCGCCCTGGCGCTGGCCGAGCGCGCCGAAGCGCAGCAGCGTGAAGCCCTGTGGCCACGGCTGACCCGCGAATGCGACCGGCTCGAGGACCTTATCAGCGAAATCCTCGCCCTGGCGCGGGTCGATGCCGAACACGCCAGTGCAGAAACCGTGGACATCAATATGCTCTTGGGCGGAGTGCGCAAGGATGCGCAATTGAGCGCCGCCGATATCGACGTACGCGTCGACGCCCAGCCCGGCCTGACACTGCTGGGATGGCCAACGTTAGTGGAGCGCGCGGTGGACAATCTGCTGCGCAATGCCCTGCGCTTCAGCCCGGCGGACAGGCCCGTCGAGATCAACGCCAGGCTGCACAACGGGCAGATAGAGATTGCGGTCCGCGATCACGGGCCGGGGGTGCCACCCGAGCACCTGGCTCAGCTGGGCGAACCGTTCTTCAGAGCACCTGGGCAGACATCGGCCGGGCACGGCCTGGGCCTGGCGATTGCACGACGGGCAGCGGAGCGCCACGGCGGCAGCCTGCAGCTGAGCAATCATCCGGCCGGGGGCTTTGTCGCCAAGCTGGAGCTGCCATTGGAGCCGCGGCCGGGAGTTTGATACGGGAGTCTTGTGCGAGCAGTCCCGGCCTCGTCGCCGCCGAGCGCGCAACCTTGCTCCCACACTTGTGTGAGCAAGGCTTGGCGGCGAAAGGGCCATCAGCATCAAGCAAGTTTCAGCGTTCTACCAAGCCCGAACGAAGTCGCCGGTCGGCAAAGGCTCCGGCACCCGCGCGGCCTTCATCGGCGTGCCCAGGTACAGGAAAGCGATGACCTCCTCGCCCTCCCCCAGCCCCAGCGCCTCGGCGACATGCTCGGTATAACCCAGCTCGCCGGTACGCCACACCGCGCCAATTCCTTGCGCATAGGCGGCCAGCAGAATGCCATGCGCAGCGCAGGCCGCAGCCTGCAACTGCTCGTGCTTAGGCACCTTGGGATGCTCCTGCAAGCGTGCAATCACTACCACTACCAGCGGCGCGCGCAACGGCATGGCCCGAGCCTTGTCGAGGGCGGCCTGGCTCACCTCACCGCCCTTGAGCGCCACCGCCTCGGCAAGTACGGCGCCCAACTGCTCGCGGCGTTCGCCTTCGACGGTGAGAAACCGCCAAGGCCGCAACTGCCCGTGATCCGGCGCCCGCAGCGCGGCCTGGAACAGTATTTCACGCTGTTCGGCGCTTGGGGCGGGGGCTTCCAGACGGGGTATCGAGACCCGGTTGAGCAAAGCGTCGAGAGCGTCCATCGGTTACCTCCTGTGATCAAAGAGCGGCTATTCTAGCGTTTACATGGCCTGCTCCGCAGGTAGAATGGCCGCCTTTCTCCTATCCCCGAGCGGAATCAATGGCCTTGCCGACCCTCAGGATGATCGGTTTCATCATCGGCATCTTCCTCATCACCCTGGCCATCAGCATGGTCGTCCCGATGTTGACCCTGGTGATTTTTCACCGCGCCAGCGACATGCACTCGTTCCTCTGGGCCAGCCTGATCACCTTTGTCTGCGGCCTGGCGCTGGTCATTCCCGGCCGGCCGGACAACGCGCAACTGCGCCCGCGCGACATGTACATGCTGACGGTGAGCAGCTGGGTGGTGGTGGCAATCTTCGCCGCCCTGCCGTTTCTGCTGACCCAGCACATCAGCTACACCGACGCCTTCTTCGAAAGCATGTCCGGCATCACCGCCACCGGTTCCACCGTGCTCAGCGGCCTGGACACCCTGTCGCCGGGCATTCTGATGTGGCGCTCGCTCTTGCATTGGCTGGGGGGCATCGGTTTTATCGGCATGGCAGTGGCGATTCTGCCGCTGTTGCGGATCGGCGGCATGCGCCTGTTCCAGACTGAGTCTTCCGATCGCTCCGACAAACTCATGCCCCGCTCGCACCGCGTCGCGCAGTACATCGTCATGGTGTACGTGGGCATCAGCACCTTGGGCGCGCTGGCGTTCTGGCTGGCTGGCATGAGCCCGTTCGATGCGATCAACCATGCCATGTCGGCAATCTCCACGGGCGGCTTCTCGACCTCCGATCAATCCCTGGGCAAGTGGTCGCAACCGGCCGTGCACTGGGTCGCAGTGGTGGTGATGATCCTCGGCAGCGTGCCCTTCACCCTGTACGTCGCGACGCTGCGGGGCAACCGCTGGGCGCTGATCCGCGACGAACAGGTGCAGGGGTTCCTCGGATTGCTGGTAGTGACCTGGCTGGTGCTGGGTACCTGGTACTGGTGGACCACCCAGTTGCCTTGGTGGGACGCCATCCGCCATGTCGCCCTCAACGTGACTTCAGTCGTGACCACTACCGGCTTTGCGCTGGGGGATTACAGCCTGTGGGGCAACTTTTCGCTAATGCTGTTCTTCTATCTGGGCTTTATTGGCGGGTGTTCTGGTTCCACAGCAGGCGGCATCAAGATTTTTCGCTTTCAGGTCGCCTACATTCTGCTCAAGGCCAGCCTCAATCAACTGATCCACCCACGTGCGGTGATCAAGCAGAAATACAACGGTCACCGTCTGGACGAAGAAATCGTCCGCTCGATCCTGACGTTTTCGTTCTTCTTCGCCATCACTATCTGCGGCATAGCCTTGGCACTGTCACTGCTGGGCCTGGACTGGATGACGGCACTCACCGGTGCGGCCAGCACGGTGTCAGGCGTGGGGCCTGGGCTGGGCGAAACCATCGGCCCATCGGGCAACTTCTCCAGCCTGCCGGACACCGCCAAGTGGATCCTCTCCGGCGGCATGCTGCTGGGCCGTCTGGAGATCATCACCGTGCTGGTGTTGTGTATGCCGGCGTTCTGGCGTCACTGAGAGGGTCTGCCGGGATTGCCCGGTCAACCACCCGCACAACGCCAGCGCGGCGGCCAGCATGGAAAGGTCGTGCGCGCGGCCATGGTGTTTGCCGTGTCATTGTTTGGGTCTGTACCGCAAACAGCGCACAGGGCAGCTTGCCTATCGGTACAGGTCAAGTGACCTTGTCGTTGTGCCCTAGATCACGTTGCGGGTCGATTCGATCACGCACACGCTGCTTCAGCACTTTGGCCTCGGGGAAGCCGCCGTCGGCCTTGCGCTCCCAGATCTGCACGCCGTCGCAGGTGATGACGAACGCGCCGCCAGTGGCAGGCACCAGCGTCACGCCGCCCAGATCATCAGCGAAGGTACTCAGCAGCTCCTGCGCCAGCCAGGCGGCACGCAGCAACCAGTGGCACTGCGTGCAGTAGGTGATGACCACCAGCGGCCTGCTGCTACCGATGGACATCAGCTGATGCTCGACAGCAATTGTCGCGCGGCGTGCTTGGAGGAGTCGTCCCCTTCGCGCAGCAGCTCGAGCAGCAGGTCACTGGCCAGGGAGAAATCGCCCTGTTCGATGAAGACCTGGGCTTGCTCGAGCTTTTCCGCCGATGCCTGCTGACGCTCCAGGTCATCGAAATCGACGGTCAAGGCATCCAGTTCCGGCAGATCGGCATCGGAGATGAAGCTGTCCAGAAAGGCATTGTCCAATGCTTCCTGATCGAGACCATGGGTGTCGGGCTGTTCATCCAACTCGATACCTGCCTCTAGATCGACTGGCAGTTGCGGATCGGCGAAGTCGCTGAGGAACTGCTCGTCGGGCATCTCGAAGACTTCCGGCAGTTCCTTGAGATTAGAGGCGAACTCGTGATCGACCTCCACGGGTGCGGAGGGCGCTTCAGGGGCGCTGACCTTGGGCCGCCCGGGGGTGTCGAAGGGGCTGACCATGCCCCAGTCGGCGTCCAGCGAGAGGTCGTCCAGGTTGAGCTGGAATTCATCGAAGGATTCAGGCACAGGATCGGCTGCGGGCTCCAGCTCGGGCAGCGGATCAAAATCGCCCAGGTCAGGGAAGTCATCGGCCAGCACGTCGAAGCTGTCTGCGGTTACGGGTTCTGGCTCGGCTGCCGCTTCAGCGCGCGGCACCGAATCGCCGGCATCGGTCGCCGCCGGAATACCTGCCTGCTCCTGAGCTTCGGCGGGAGGCGTTGGCTCGCGGTCCAAGGCCTGGGCAGCAGCCACACCTGCCGCAATGACCCCTGCAGCCAAGACGGCTGTCGCGGGCGTGTGGGCCGCATCGCCATGGGCAGGAGCCTGTTGCGCAGGAGCCAGCGGAGCCGGCGCCAGTTTGGGATAACGCGCGCGCGTCTGCTCCAGCGTCGCCGCGCTGTAGCCGCCCGCCAGCAACAGCGCCTCCTGCTCGGCATAGCCCGGTGCATCGCCTTGCTGGCCTAGCACCTCGAGCATGCGCACGCGCAGGTCGGTACGGTGAGGCTCGTTGCTCAAGCCCTCACGCAGAATGCCCAGCGCCTCGTTGAAGCGGCCGTAGGCGATATAGATGCTCGCGCCATCCAGGGCGTCGGTGGCAGGACCGCTCTCGCGTTTTGCAGGTGCCTGCACGACGGGCTTGGGAGCAGCAGCCAGGGTCGGCTCGGTGTTGGTGGTGCGCTCGCCGCCGTAGCGACTGCTGTCGTTGAGCTGGGTCTCGGTCAGCGCCATTACAGGCGTCCGAGCGGTGCGTACCAGCACATCGTCGTCCACCGCAGGGGGCGTCAGCACCGGTGCGAGGATGGCCGATTGCTGCTGACGGCGACGCCTTGCCAACAGCAACGCTGCCAGCAACAGCAGGACGGCGGCCAGCGCGCCGGCGATCAACAGCCAGGAGTCGTCATCGCTACCGGCCTGCACCACTGGGGCGGCAGGTGTTTGCGCGGGCTTCGGTACAGGCGGACGCGATGTGGCCTGATTGGTGACGGGAGCAGCCTGCGCAGCAGGGGCAGCAGGTGCACCCCCTGTCGGCGTTGCGCCAGAGGCACCCGCAGCCCGCACCGTATCTGGGGCAGCCGGCACACCCGCATTCGGCGCCAGCGCAGATTGCGCTGGCGAATTCGCCGGCTGCGCCTGGCTGCCGGCCGTTGGAAGCGTGCCGGGGGTACCGCCTGCACGTGCCTGCAGGTCAGCCAGTTGTTTATCCTTGAGTGCCTCTTGCTGTTGTATCGCCTGCAAGCGGGCGTTGGCATCATCCAGGCTCTGTTGCAACTGCTGATTCTGCAGCACGGTCGCGGTCAGTTGCTCCGGCGTCTGCGCGCTGGATGCCGGCGTGCCTGCATTGTTTGGCGTGGCACCGGCGCCCGCGTCGCTGACCGGTGTGACCGGATCGGCGGGCGCGTCTGGTAACACAGCGGAATCCGGCACCCGCAAGCTCTGTCCCACTTTGAGTGGGCCACGCGCAGGGTTGAGATCGCGCAACTCCCTTACCAACTGGTTGGGCGGCGTCGTTGTCCCTGCGGCAGTCAGCTTCTTGCCGACGGTCCAGAGGGTATCGCCGGGGGCCACCGTGTAATGCTTGTTCTCGCTGGTCGCCGGCAAGTTAGCTGCCGGTTTGGCCGCAGCCTTGGCTGGCGCGGGCGCTGGCGGGGGTGCCGAGGACGAGGCCGCCGCACGGGTGTAATCGGTACCCAGGTCGGCCGAGGCGGCGCTGCCGGTCGGAATGCTCGCCGGGGGCAAGGACACCGTGCCCGCCGGGTCCAGCAGTACAGTGTAATCACGCAGCAACTGGCCACCTGGCCGGCTGACCTGCACCAGGAAGCTCAAATAAGGCTCGACCACGGGGCGCACGGAACTGACGTGAATGAACTTGCGATTACCCTGGAACACCGGGGTAAAACGCAGATCATTGAGAAAGAACACGCGATCGATACCGGCGCGGCTGTATTCATCGGCGCTGGCAAGGCCAACGGCCAGGTCGCTGCGGTCCAGACCTTGCGCATCGACTAGCTCGATATCCGCATTGAGCGGCTGATTGAGTGCCGAGTGCAGACTGATCTCGCCCAGCCCCAAGGCCGGCGCCAGCGCCGAATAGAACAGCGCCCCGGCAGCGACCATCGCAGCCAGAACGGAAACCTTGGGAGCCGGAATGACCCGCCCGAAACCTGACCAAACGCGTTCTTGCATGGGAATCCCTTGAGGAAACTGCTTCCGATGACTCTTTTATAGCGTGCCGTCCCGGTTTCACCAAGCGCAGAAGCCACCAAGCACAGAAGCCGCCAACGCAGAAGCCACTCAGAGCGCGGGAGGCTGCCCGGGGCCGACACGACCCTGAGCGTTACTCAGGGGTTATTTTTCCAGATTAGCGAGAATACGCGAATGCACACGCATGGCGATACGCAGCTCATCTTCATCCACGCCCTGAAACAGTTCAATTCGCAGGTCGTTGGCAATGGCTTCGATCTGCTCGATGATCGGCAAGGCCGGTGGGCTCAGGGCGATCTTTTTCGCCCGACGGTCCTCGAGCACCGCCTGACGGCTGACCAGCCCCTGACCTTCCAGGCTGTCCAGCAGCCGGGCCAGGGTGGGCCCTTCGACGCCGACGCTCTGGGCCAGTTCACGCTGGGTCGGCGCTTCAGTGAAGCGCGCCAGGTGCAGCAGCACCAACCAGCGCGCCTGGGACAGACCCATACCTACCAAACGCCGGTCGAGCTCCGCGCGCCAGCCACGTGACAGCTGCGCCAATTGCATTCCAAAACGATGTTGATCAGTCAACGGCATATTCGACTCACGGAGTAACATTACTAATAATTAGTGAGCTAAGCATGTCCGCAGGCACGGCGCAATAGTCATACCGACATCCGTACGGCAAGCGGGCGCCATCAGACTTCGAATTCCGATTGCAGGGCGGCGCGAACACAGTACAAGACCCCTTCCGGCACGCGTCCGGCGAAGAGTTCGGCAACTGCTGCCACTGGCGGCAACTCGCCTTCACCGTCGAGAAACGCATCCTGCACTTCTGCCATCAGGTCTTCAGGCAAGTCCAGCGCCTGCTCCAGCGACAACTGCTGGGCGGCAATGGCCTCGGCCAGCAGGCTGTAGACGTTCTTTTCGGTGCATTTGAGCTGCCCGGCAATCTGCGACGGCGTCATGCCCGCACGGGCGAGGCTGATGAGTTCATGGCGAATGTCGGCGACTACAGGCGCCGCTTCGGCAGTACCGCCGAGCACTTCGAGGAACGCCTCGCCATACCGCTCCAGCTTGCGCGCGCCGACACCGCTGACGCGGGCCATATCGGACATGCTCTGGGGTTGGCTGCGCAGCATTTCCAGCAAGGTAGAGTCGGGGAAGATGACGTACGGCGGTACCCCATGCTCTTCAGCCAGTTTGCGCCGCAACGCGCGCAGGGCTTCCCACTGCTCGCGCTCGTCGGCACGTACCAGCTGGCTGGCCGGGCTGCCACCGCCACTGCGGGCAACGGTCTGCGGCTTGAGCTCGCGACGCAGTTCCAGAGTCACCTCGCCACGCAGCAACGGCCGACAGGTTTCACTCAGGCGCAGGCCGCCGTAGCCTTCCAGGTCGATGTCGGCCAGGCCACGGGCGACCAACTGGCGGAACAACGTCCGCCAATCGTGCTCGGAGCGGTCCTTGCCCACCCCCCAGACCGCCAACTGCTGATGGCCGAAGCTGCGAATCTTTTCGTTGTCCTTGCCCAGCAGCACATCCACCAGATGGCCGACGCCGTAGCGCTGGCCGGTGCGGAATACCGCCGACAGCGCCTGACGCGCGGGTTCGGTGGCATCCCAGGTCTGCACACCGTCGACGCAGTTGTCGCAGTGTCCGCAAGGGTTGGGCATGTCTTCGTCAAAATATTTGAGCAGCGCCTGGCGCCGGCAACGGGTCTCTTCACACAGCGCGAGCATGGCGTCGAGCTTGTGATGCTCGACGCGCTTGTGGCGCTCGTCACCTTCGGAGTTCTGCAACATCTGCTTGAGCATCACCACGTCTTGCAGGCCGTAGGCCATCCAGGCGTCGGCAGGCAAGCCATCACGGCCGGCACGGCCGGTTTCCTGGTAATACGCCTCGAGCGACTTGGGCAGATCCATGTGGGCGACGAAGCGCACGTTTGGCTTGTCGATGCCCATGCCGAAAGCGATGGTGGCAACCATGATCAAGCCTTCTTCGTTGAGAAAGCGCTTCTGGTTGGCCGCCCGCACATCCGACGGCAGCCCCGCGTGATAGGGCAGCGCCGGGAAGCCTTGCTCGCAGAGAAACGCCGCCACTTCGTCGACCTTCTTGCGCGACAGGCAATAGACGATACCGGCATCGCTACGTCGCTCACTGAGGAACGCCAGCAATTGCTTGCGCGGCTGCTCCTTGGGGACGATGCGATAGAAAATGTTCGGCCGGTCGAAACTCGACAGGAACCGCTCGGCGTCCTGCAGGTGCAGGCGCGTGACGATTTCTTCGCGGGTGCGTTTGTCGGCGGTGGCGGTCAGGGCGATGCGCGGGACATCGGGAAACTGCTCGGCCAACTGGCCCAGTTGCAGGTATTCGGGGCGGAAGTCATGGCCCCACTGGGACACACAGTGCGCCTCGTCGATAGCGAACAAGGCGATCTGCAACTGGCCGAGGAACTCCAGCATGCGCGGCTGCACCAGACGCTCGGGCGCGAGGTAAAGCATTTTCACTTCACCCCGGCGAATACGCGCGGCCAGCTCGCGTTGCTGCTCTGCGCTCAGAGTGGAGTTGAGCGCGGCAGCCGATACCCCGAGTTCTTCAAGGGTGGCGACCTGGTCGTCCATCAACGCGATCAGCGGCGAAACCACCACTGCCAACCCGTCGCGCAACAGCCCGGGGACCTGGAAGCACAAGGACTTGCCGCCACCGGTAGGCATCAGCACCAGGGCGTCGCCACCGTTGGCCACGCGTTCGATAATGGCACCCTGGCGACCGCGGAAGCTGTCGTAGCCGAAGATGTCCTTAAGAACCCGTTGAGCCTGTTCGAGCATGAAAAACTCCAGAAATCGCAGAACCATCCGGCCGTCAGGCTGAATGAAAAATCATCGCGCTACACTAAAAAACACGTAAGCGAGCATTACAGGAACACCGCTACGGTCACAAACCGCAGCAGTATACCCGACCCGTCCGCAGCGCAGGGCACCGCCCGTGTGACCGCTGGTAAGCCCATAGTTGGCCGCGCGGGTAGCGCACAGGCCCTACAAAGCCTAGAATTCACCATCGTATATTCCCAAGGTAGTCATCCAATGTCCTTCGCTGAGCAACTCACCCGCCTGCAAGTCTTCCTCGACGCCGACGAGCTGCACGAAGAAGCGCTGGATTATGTAGCTGCGCACGGCTATCTGACTGCTCTGTCGATCTGCGCCGACGTAGTGCCCGATCGCGAGTGGATCGACGCCTTGTTCGCCGAAGAGCCCCACTACGCCGACAACACCGAGCGTGAAGCCATCGAGTCGACGCTGCTGGCCCTCAAGGCCCATATTGCCCGCCAACTGGCCAGCGACGAGGAATTCGAGCTGCCTTGTGATCTGGACCTGGGCGACGATCCGGACGACTCCGATCTGCGCGGCTGGTGCATTGGCTTCATGGAAGGCGTGTTTTTGCGCGAAGCGGCCTGGTTCGAGACGGCAGAAGACGAAGTCAGCGAAATGCTGCTGCCGATCATGGTCGGTTCAGGCCTCTTCGACGAGCAACCCGAGTTTGCCGATATCGCCGCCGATGCGAATCTGATGGACGACATGATCGTGCAGATTCCGGAGGCGTTGACCGCGCTGTACCTGCTGTGCAACGCACCGGACGAAAAACCGGCGATCCTCAAGCCACGTCATCACTGATACAGCTCCCCAAATCCCCCGTGGCAGCGGGTTCTGCCCGCGAAGCTTTCAAAGGCTTCGCGGGCAGAGCCCACTCCCACAAAGATTCCCGTCCTGAAATACACGCCGCCCTCCCCCGCCTGACCTAGACTCCCCTGATCTCGACCAAAGAGCGCATTCACCATGCCTCTTCACCCGCGACGTGTTTTTTCAGGAACAAGGCTGCCGAGCCGTCCCATCGTTCGGATCATTGTCTTGTGCCTGGGACTCGCCCTCTTCGGCCATCTGGCGGCCAACTGGGACATGGGCCGCATACTCGCCATCGCCGAATCACACGGTGCCCTCGGCAGCGCACAGGAGCGCCTGCAAGCCTGGGCGCAGCTACTGCAAAACAGCAGCCGCCAGCCGGAGCAGCAGCAACTGGAAACGGTCAATCGCTTCTTCAACCAACAGCTTGAATTTCGAGATGATCTCAGCGTCTGGGGCGTCGTCGACTACTGGGCGACACCCGTGGAAGCGCTGACCAAGGGCGCCGGTGATTGCGAGGATTTCGCCCTGGCCAAATATTTCAGCCTGCGCCAAATGGGGGTGCCAGCCGAACGCCTGCGCATCACTTACGTCAAGTCGCTCAAGCTCAATCAGGCGCACATGGTGCTCAGCTACTACATCAGCGACAGCAGCGATCCACTGATACTCGACAACCTCATCGGCCAGATCCTCCCGGCCTCTCAGCGCCACGACCTGCTGCCGGTGTACGCCTTCAATGCCGAGGGGCTGTTCCTGATCGATCCGTTCACGAGCGCCATCACCCGCGGCGACCCTAAACAGTTGTCGCGCTGGCAGGGCGTGCTGAAAAAAATGCGCAGCGAAGGTTTCAACATCGGTGAGGGTTGACCCCGCACCGGCAGTACCGCAACAGGTTGTTCCCCGTCGATGGCCGAATGCAGTCAGTGCCAGACACACCTTGCCCCAAGGAGGTATGAATGTCTTTGCTCAAACAACTGTTCCTGGCCATCTGCGTGTTTCTGGTGGTGGCGTTCAGTGGCAGTTTCATCGTCAGCCTGGAGACCTCGCGCTCCCAACTGACCGACCAGTTACGCGCCCATGCCCAGGATGCCGCTACGGCGCTGGGATTGACCCTCACTGCCAATATCGACGACCCGGCGATGGTCGAACTGATGGTCACGTCGATCTTCGACAGCGGCTATTACGCCAGCATCCGGGTGGTGAATATCAAGGATCACAAGGTCCTGGTCGAACGCACCAGCGACCCCGACGAAGATGCCGGCGCGCCCGCCTGGTTCGCGCGCCTGGTGGACCTGCGTCCCGAGCAAGGCGCGGCGCTGATCATGCGGGGCTGGGAACAGGCGGCCCAGGTGCAAGTGGTCAGCCATCCCCGATTCGCCTTGGGGCGGTTATGGGACATGGCACTGGGCAGCCTCGCGTGGCTCAGCGGCTGTGCTTTGCTGAGTGCGATTTTCGGTGGCTGGCTGTTGCGCCGCCAGTTGCGCCCACTGGATGACATGACGCGCCAGGCCGACGCCATTGCGCAGCGCGAGTTTCGCCTGCTCGACAACATCCCCCACACCCCGGAACTGCGCCGAGTCGTGCTGGCGATGAACCAGATGGTCGGCAAACTCAAGCAGCAGTTCGCCGAACAGGCCGCGCGCAGCGATCGCCTGCAGGAAGAAGCCTTCCAGGACAGCCTCACCGGGCTGGCCAATCGGCGCCTGCTCGACGCACGCCTGACCCAGGCCCTGCTGGCCACCGAGCACAACGGCCCGGGCTACGTGCTGACCCTGCGCCTGGACGATCTGGCCGGCATTAACCAGCGCCTCGGCGGCCAGCACACCGATGGGCTGATTCGTGCGGTAGGTGAGTTGCTGCGCGAGCTGATGGCCACGCCACATCGCCAGCAATGGCTGCCGGCGCGCAACCGCGGCGGCGAATTCAGCCTGCTCATGCCGGGCACCACCGCTCAGGACGCCGAGCAGTTAGCTGCGGACCTAAGCGAACGGGTGTCCACTTTATTCTCGACAGGTGCCAGCGATCGCCAACCCGTGGCGCTCATAGGGATCACCGACTATCAGCCGGGGCAGACGCTGGAGCAGATCATGCACGCGCTCGATCAGGCACTGGTGATGGCACAAGCCCAGCCGCACCAGCCCTGGGCGGTATCCAGCGATTACCCCGATCCGCCAGCCTACAGCCCCCACGATTGGCGCGACTGGATAGACGCGGCACTCACCGAAGGCAGGTTGCTGCTGTATTGCCAACCGGTGGTGGCGTGCACCGACCCGGGCACAGTGTTGCATCGCAAGGTGCTCGCGCGGTTGCTGGACCACACCGGCGAAGCCATTGCTGCCGGGCGCTTTCTGCCCTGGATTCAACGCCTGGGATGGTCGACACGGCTGGATCGCCTGATGCTCGAACACACCTTGGCCGCCTTGCAGCAGCGGCCCCAACCCCTGGCACTGAGCCTGTCCAGCAGCACCCTCAACGACCCGCTGGCGATGGCCGCCATCATCGAGACCCTCAACGCCCATCCGGCCCAGGCGCGCTGGCTGACGCTGGAAGCCGACGAACGCAACCTGCCCATCGCCGCCACGTTGCAGTTTCTGGCCCGAGGCATCATCGGCAGCGGCTATGCCTTCGGCCTGCAGCACTTTGGCGGATTGTTCAGCCAGATCGGCAATCTCAGCCATCTGGGATTGGCCTACCTCAAGCTGGACGGCAGTTATATCCACGCCATCGATGCCCATCCGGACAAGCGCCTGTTCATCGACGCGGTACTGCGCACGACGCGCAGCATCGATTTGCCGTTGATTGCCGAGATGGTGGAGAGTGCACAGGAATTCGAGGTATTGCAGGAATTAGGCGTATACGGCGCCATGGGCCGCTGGATCGGGATACCTGAGGAGCTTTGAAGCTGCAAGCCGCAAGCCGCAAGCGTGAAGCCTTAGCTTGTAGCTTGTAGCTTGCAGCTTGCAGCTTGCAGCTCAAGGCTGCCCCTAAACCGTATCAGCCTTCAACGAATGGTCATTCAACATGCCACTGATAATGGTCGCCGTGTCATGCCCGTTGGCGACCATGCCACCCGCTCCGACCTGCACGCCATAATTGCTCGCCACATCGACGTGTTCGAGCGAAATGGTCTGCGTGGTCTTGTCGTTGCCCAGGCTGCTGATCTCGATGGTCGACACCAATCCATCACCGGTACCGCTCACCTTGAACTGCAGGAAGTTCTCCAGCGAACTGGCCACCGAGTTTTCGCCGTGCAGCAATTGCGACAGGTCCAGCGTGTCACTGCCCAGTTTGAAGTCGGTGATGGTGTCGTGCCCGGTGTCGCCGTCCTGCCACTTGAAGGTGTCGTTGCCACCGCCGCCGGTCAACAGGTCATCACCCTTGCCGCCGGTGATGACATTGTCGTGAAGATCACCGACCAGCCAGTCATTGTGATCCGAACCGATCAGGTTCTGAATATTGGACAGCGTGTCCTGCCCTGCCCCCACCGTATCCTGAGCGACGCCCACCTGGGTCAGATCGACATGCACGCCAGCCGAGGCCTTCTCGTAGCTCGCGGTGTTGTTGCCGGCACCGCCGTCCAGGGTGTCGTCGCCCGCGCCGCCGATCAGCAGGTCGTTGCCATCGTTGCCGTACAGGTCGTCGCCTTGGCTGCCAGCGACCAGTACGTCGTCACCCTTGCCGCCTTCGAGCAGACTGTGACCCTCACCGGCAATCAGTACATCATTGCCATCGGTGCCCACCAGATGATTACCGGCCTGGTAATGAATCGCCAACGCCCCCGTAGCCGAGTCGCCATGGTTGTCGGCAACGCTGTAGGTGTCGGTGTGCACCGGAGTCGTCGTGGCATGGCTGTAGTCGACGGTCAGGGTGAGCTGGTAGGTCTCGCTCTGGGTGCCTTCTGCGCCTGCCAGGTTGGTGACGTGAATCTTGTAGACGCCATCCTCGGTGGCCGTGAAGTTGCCATCCTTGCCGAGCACCGTGTAGGTCCCGTCCGCAGCTGCCCAAGCCAGGCTGGCATGGCTACCGCTGAGGCTGGAGTCGAGGTGCAGGGTCTCGCCCTTTTTCAGCTCGACCGTAAGCGTGTCCGACGCGAATGCGCTACCCACGGCACCCAATTCGCCCAGCACGATCAAGGCGGCGGTCATCGGCGCCGCGTTGCGGACCGTGAACTCCGAACGGTCGAGATCCAGCCGATTGGACGTCGGGCCGCGGAATGCCAGCGGGGTCGTCGAAGTGCTGGTGAAGTCGGCTCCGCGAGCCGCACCCCAGCCCGTATCGAAGGTCGTCGAGCTGGTCAGCTGCGTGCCGGCCGCCGTGTTGGCCAGCAACGCCGCTGCTGGCACCGTAATGCTCGAATCGAGCACGTTGGTGATGATGGTTTCGGTCGGCGCAATCACCGACGTTTCCGCCAGCACATGAACAGTCAGGGCGTTGCTGGCCACATCGCCATTAGTGTCGGCAAGGGTGAACAGCACCGTCTCGGTGAACGCTTGCGTGGCGCCAACGGGTGGTGTGTAGGTATAGGCACCGGTCAGCAGATTGACCTGCAGCAAACCGCCATCCAGGGTACTGACGGCCAGCTCGTGGGACGAGGCGAAATACCGATAGTTGTCGGCCACCGCGCCGGCACCTGCGATCACGGTGTTGCTGCCATCGAAGCTGTACTTCACGCCATCGACACTGATCGATTGGACGAAGCCGCCGTCAGCACCGAAACCACCGCCATCGGTGAGCGAACCCACCACCGGCTGGCCTTGCACCGTGCTACCCAGAATGTTGGGCAACTGCGTGACATCGCGCACCAGTTGCGGCGCGATGTCCTTGCCCGTGGTGCCATCGAAGGCGATAGGGTTCAGATACTCCGCTTGAACGCTATTGCCGATGCCGATGGCAACCGACTTGATGTCGTGCAGCTTGAGGAAGTCCGTCCACACCGCCGCTTCATCGCTGTCGATGCCGTCGCCCAGATTGGGATTGGTCTGATTGCCGGACTGCTCGCTGGTGACTTTAGGGTTGTCGCTGGACAGCGTCGGATTACCGTCGGAGACGAAGTACGAGACGGTCTGTACGCCCGCCCCCACCAGCTTGCCATCCGCCGCGTAGGCCGTCTTCGCGCCATCCAGCGCGTAGTCGTAGTTGGTGCCGCCGCCCGCCGTCAGGCCATTGACCAGACGGATGGCTTCGGCGACATCGACCCAACTGCCACTGACCTGGTGGGTCTGGTTATTGAAGGTAGTGACCTGCACTTTCACATCGCCGATATCGGCGTATTGCAAAAGCATCTTGTCGACCGCCTGCTTGGCCAGATCCAGCCGGGTCAAGTCGGTACCTTTGACGATATCGTTCATGCTGTTGGAAACGTCGATCACCAGTAGGACGTTGGCGCCAGTGGCACCGGAGGTGACGGTCGCCTCCTGAGCCACAGCGACCGGCACGGGGTCGCACTTCACGTCGATCACCAGGTTGGCGGTGGTCGAGTCGCCGTCGCCATCGGTCAAGGTGTAGGTGAAGGTTTCAGTGGCCGTCTGACCACTGGCCAACGCTTGATAGGCCGGCGAGCTCGGGTCGAGGGTATAGGTGTATTTGCCGTCGGTGCCCATCTCCAGGGTGCCGAACTGGCCTTCGAGGCTGGTCACCACCTTACCGCTCGCGTCCGTGAGGGTAACCGGAGCGGCATTGGTGTCAGCGCCGACGTGATCATTGGTCAGCACATCGCCGGTGATGCTCAGCAGCTTGGTGCTCAGGGTGCTGTCGCCCTGGTCGTTGTTGGCGACGGGCGAATCGTCCTTGATGGTGATGTTGATCCAGGCCGACGCGGTGTCGCCGTCGGTGTCGGTCGCGGTGAGCTTGAAGTCGTCCGACAGCTGCGTTTCCGCCAGCGGATCAGCGCTGCCGGGAGCATTGTTGTGGCCCGGCTCGGCCAGGGTGTAGCTGTAGCTGAGTACGCCGGTGCTGGCGTTGTAGCCAGTGATGGTCAGGTTGTTGCCTGACTCACCCGGCACCACCACCCCTTGCGAGTTGACGAGCACGCCATTGGCGACCACGACGGTCGTCACGGTCTGGCCGTTGACCAGGGTGTCGATGCTCAAGTTGGCCAGGCCGTCCTTCGCATCGATGTACACGCTGCTGTGGTCGGTAAGGAAGTTGGCCTTGTCGGGTGCGGTGTTGGTGCCAGCAGGCAGGTCGGCTTCCTTGAATTCCAAGTCGCCACCGGTGCTGCCCAACCAGTTGAAAATCACTGTGTGGTTGGCGCCGATATCGATGGTCAGGTTGGCGGTGGTGGCGTCGCCGTCGCCATCGGTCAGGGTGTACTTGAACACTTCCTTGTCGGTCAGGCCCGAAGCCTTCAGCTCCTTGAATGCATCGCTGCCGCTGTTCAGTACATAGTCATAGGTGCCGTCGGCATGCAGGGTCAGGGTGCCGTACTTGCCTTCGACCGTCTGGCCGTTGACGCTGAAGTCGGGGTTGTCCGAGGCCTTGATGCTGACCGGGTTGGCATTGGTATCGGCACCAACCTGGTCGTTGGCCAGCACGGTGCCGGTGAGCTCCGGCGCCTTGTCGGTCACCAGACTGGCGCCGACGTCATTGCTGGCGATGGGCGCATCGTCCTTGATAGTGATGTTGATCCAGGCCGAACCGGTGTCGCCATCGGTGTCGGTACCGACCAGCTTGAAGTCGTCCGACAGTTGCAGGTTGGCCAGATCGCCCGCAGCCGGTGGATTATTGTGGCCAGGCTCAGACAGCACGTAGGTGTAGCTGAGGATGCCCGTGACTTTGTCATAGCCAGTAATGGTCAGGACGTTGCCCGACTCGCCGACGATCTGCACCGAGTTGCTGACCAGATTGCCATTGGAGACCACTTGGGTGCTCTGCAATTGGCCGTCTCTGTAGACTTCGATGCTCAGATTGGCCAGCCCGTCCTTGGCGTCGATGTAGACGCTGCTGTGATCGGTCAGGTAGCTGGCCTTGTTCGGCTCGACGCTGGTGCCATTGGGGAGGTCGGCCTCAGCGAAGATGAGATCGCCGCCGCTCGCGTGCAGCCAGTTGAAGATTACTTCGTGGTTGGCGGCGATGTTGACGGTCAGATTGGCGGTGGTCTTGTCGCCATCACCGTCGGTCAGGGTGTAGGTGAAGATTTCCTTGACCGCCAGGCCCGAGTCCTTGTAGGCCTGGAACGCCTCGCTCTCAGGGTTGAGAACGTAGGTATAGGCACCGTCCGTGCCCAGGGTCAGGGTGCCGTAAGTGCCGATGATCGTCTGCCCGGAAACCACGAAGCCGGGGTTGAGCGTGGGGTCGATACTGACCGGATTGGCATTGGTGTCGGCACCGACGAAGTCGTTGGTCACAACGTTACCGGTGATCTCGGGGGATTGCTGAGTCACGGTGCTGCCGACGTCATTATTGGCGATGGGGCTGTCGTCGGTGATGCGCACGTTCAGCCAGGCATCGCCAGCGTCGCCATCGGTATCGCTGGCCACCAGGTGGAAGTCTTCCGACAGTTCGGTATTGCTGGTGGTCTGGTTGTTGTGCTGATCAACCGAGAGCACATAGGTGTAATTGAACACGCCGGTGCTGGCGTTGTAGCCGGTAATGGTCAGGGTATTGCCAAGTTGACCGACGATTTGCACGGTGCCATCGCCGGTGTTGCTAACCAGCACGCCGTTGCTGACCACTTGCACGCCATCGATGGTCAAGGAGGCCAGGCCGTCAGGGGCGACCACGCTGAACACATCGGTGCGGGTCAGGTCGCCGCCTTTGCCTTGAGCAGTGTTGGTGCCGTTGGGCAGGTCGGCTTCGAATACTCGCTGCTCGCCGCCGTCGCGATAGAGATCGACGAAGGTAATGCCGTTGTCGGGCGGGGTGGTCACTGGCGGAGAGTTCGGCGTTGTATCGGGTGGCACGACCACCGGCGGAGTATCTGGCGTCACGACCACCGGCGGCGTATCCGGCGTTACGACCACGGGCGTCGTTATACCCGCGTCGGCCGTCTGGAACAGGTCGCCCACGGGTTCCTGGGCGTTGAGCAATTCGAAGCCAAGGCCGATGGTCGGGAAACCGACGGTCGGCGAGACGCTGCCGCCGGTTTCGGTCAAGAGCACGAAGCTGTGGCCACCGCCAAGATCGCCGGCCGGCGTGTTGGTGTAGACACCGGCGCCAGTCGGGCCGGCAGCGGTAGCTTCGAGGACTTGGGTCGGATCAGCACCCGCAGCGATAGCCTGCTGGATCTGCTGCACTTCAGTCAGCTGCGATCCATCGGGAGCCGTCGCCGGGTCGTGAACGACGATGTTCGGTGGTTGATCGCTCAGCAACTGCTGACTCAACTGCAGGCTGCTGCCACGCCCAAGGGTCAGATCATTGCCATTGGTCAGATGAACGGCCACCGCACCAGCAGCGCCGGTGTCCAGTGTGTCCCCGGCGAAGAGGCGTTCGCCATCGGCCACAGCCCGTCTCGAACCATCGCTGTGGACCACGAACACCTGCCCGATCACACCCTTCACAACACCGATCAATACTGCCATTGCCATCCTCCGTTGCCACGCGCGCGCGGCAGTCAGGCCATGGGCAAAGACCGGAAACGACACAAAAGTGACGCGCACCGCCCACAGGCGGGCCCGTCAAAAGACTCTAACTACAGAACAAAATATGAATGAATTCAACGACATTCGGTTCTAAGATTCTTTGAATGGAATTTATTAAGCGTTACAAGAATCATGCCTGCCTGACAAGATTCTGTCGCTTAACAGTTCCTCCCCCCTCTTGGTCAGTTCCCCTGCCTTTTGCACCACAAATATTATTGAACTTTCCAAGTTGCGCTCTGCACCAAGCAGTGCGCAGTTATTAGCTGCCTCTTTGAGTTCACAATGTCCGCAAAGGTGCCGTTCGTATAAGTTTATTTTCGCATAAGGCTTATTCTAATTTCGTCTTAGCGCTGAGAAAACTTGTTCTGCGATAGTGTGTTACAAGCTCCAATCAAATATCGATGGTTTTCAGTCAGATTTCTGACGCCCATTATAAGACCTTCACACGGAGAAGTACCCAATGCGCGTTTTGACCCCTCTGTGCAGCGCTATGTTGTTAGCGATGATGGGCGCCAATGTTCAAGCGATGAGTCTGCAGGAAGCGATTCAGACCACCATTGATTTCCACCCGGACCTGCAATCCAATATTCATAACCGACTGTCTGCCGACCAAGATGGCAAGGTCGCCAGCAGCGGCTATCTGCCTACGGTCGACCTGGTAGGCGGTTACGGGCGCGAACGCTCGGACAATCCCACGACGCGCTTTCAAGGCGGTCACCACACCGAGAGTCTGAATTACACCCAGTCGGAATTGCGCCTGCGCCAGATGCTCTTCGATGGGTTCAATACACCCAACGAAAAGGCCCGTACTTCGGCCGTCTCTACGTCGCGCGCCTATTACGTACAGGGCAGCGCCGAGGACCTGGCCCTGCGCACCATCCAGGTGTACCTCGAAGTCCTCAAGCAGCGCGAGCTGGTGACCTTGGCCAAGAACAACCTGCAGGCTCATTTGCGCATCAACGACCAGATCGGCTTGCGCAGCCAGCAAGGCATCGGCAGCACGGCCGATACCGACCAGTCCCGCGCCCGTCGCGCGCTGGCGGAAAACAATTTCTACACCGCGCAGGTCAACCTCTCTGACGCCGAGGCCAACTTCTACAGTGCCGTGGGGCGCATGCCCGATGAGCTGGAGACGCCCGCGTCGATCAAGGGCGAATTGCCCACCGATCTACAGGCCGCGCGCAAGGACATGATGAGCAACAATCCCTACCTGAAATCGGCGCAGGCCGACGTACAGGCGGCGGAGAGTCAGTACGAAGTGGCCAAGTCACCGTTCTACCCGCGCCTCGACGGCGAACTGGCGGTGGGGGCCAACAACAACATTTCGGGCGAAGAAGGCCACAACAACAGCTGGCGTGCTGGCGTGGTAGTCAATTACAACCTGTTCCGCGGCGGCGGCGACAAGGCCCGGCTGCAATCCGATGCCTACAAGATCAACCAGGCGATGGACATTCGTAACAACGCCCTGCGCCAACTCAACGAGAACATGTCGCTGAGCTGGAACGCCATGCTCAACGCCCGCCAGCAAACCCCGTATGCCCGCGAATACGCCGAGACCACCACGCGCGTGCGCGCCGCCTATCAGGACCAGTTCGGCCTCGGCCAGCGGACCCTGCTCGACTTGCTCGACAGCGAGAACGAGCTCTACACCGCCAATAGCCGCTATGTCGAAGTGCGCTACACCGAGGAATACGCAATGTACCGCGTGCTGGCCAACATGGGCGACCTGGTTGCCAAGACCCGGGTGGTATTGCCGCCCGAAGCCATCGCTCAGACCGAGATCAAGAGCGAAGCGCAGTTGTTGCCGGAGATGCGTTGAGCGGCCCCCGGCTCAGGGGCTGTAGCGAGGTGGTGGCGCTTTCGGGCGCCACCGTATTACTGGCAGATGTACTGCTGAATCAGAGCTCATGATCCCTATGCAAAGTTCCACCCCCGCCTCCCCCCCTGAACCTTCGACCGGCAGCGATCCGAGGCAGGCCTTCGACGATCCGCTGCTCGACGGCTTGTTGATCCTCTGCAAATTGCACGGTTGCACGGTCAGCCGTGCCAGCCTCAGCGCCGGCTTGCCGCTGGCCCAGCAACGCCTGGGCAAGGATCTGCTACCCCGCGCTGCAGCACGCGCGAGCCTGCAGGCACGGGTGTTGCGCCGCGAGCTGGACAGTATCAACGCGCTCAATCTGCCCGTACTGCTGCTGCTCAATGACGGCCGCTGCGCCGTGCTGCGGCGTTGGGGCGAGGATGGCCAGGCGTTGATCCTGCCCAGCGAGGCCGAAGGCGGCGAACAATGGTTGAGTCGTGAAGAGCTGGCCAGCGTCTACACCGGCGAAGCTCTGTTCGCACGCCCCCGACATGAACTTGAAGACCTGCGCACGCCGCTGATGCCCAGGGTCGATTCATGGTTTCGCGACACCCTCAAACTGTCGCGCTGGCTCTACAGCGACGCCCTGCTGGCCAGCCTGATGATCAACCTGTTGGGTCTGATGGTGCCGCTGTTCGTCATGCAGACCTACGACCGCGTAGTGCCCAACCAGGCCACCTCGACCCTGTGGGTACTGGCCGCCGGCCTGCTGATCGGCACTTGCTTCGAGCTGATATTGCGCGTAGTGCGCGCCCATTTACTGGACCAGGCCGGCAAGAAGACCGACCTGATTCTGTCCGCGACCCTGTTCGAGCGCATCACCGGCATGGCCATGAAGGCCCGGCCCGCCAGCATTGGCGGCTTCGCCCAGAGCATTCACGACTTCCAGGGCCTGCGCGAGTTTCTTACCGCCGTGACCCTCACCAGTATCATCGACCTGCCCTTCGCCGTACTGATGCTGGTGGTGATCGGCCTGTTGGGCGGCTGGCTGGTGATTATCCCGGTGCTGGCATTCCCGATCACCATCATCTTCGCCCTGTTGATCCAGATACGCCTGCGCGACACCGTGCAAAAAAGCCTGACGCTAGGCGCCGAACGCCAGGCGCTGCTGATCGAAACCCTCGGCGGTCTGGAAACCCTCAAGGCGTGCAACGCCGAGAGCGAGCGCCAGCATCACTGGGAGTCGACCCACGGCGCCCTCACCCGCCTCGACGGCCACGCCCGCGACCTCGCCGCCCTGGCCACCAACGGCACGTTGTTCATCCAGCAGTTCTGCGGCATGAGTACCATCGTCGCGGGGGTCTACAGCATCATCGCCGGCAACCTCAGCGTTGGCGCTCTGGTGGCCACCTACATGCTCGGCAGTCGCGTGCTCGCCCCCTTGGGCCAGATCGCCGGCTTGATCACCCGCTATCAACAAGCACAGTTGACCATGCGCAGCACCGATCAGTTGATGGCCCTGCCGCAGGAACGGGACATCAAGCAACGCCCGCTTGATCGCACGCAATTGCAAGGCGGTGTCGGCCTCAGCCAGGTGGTGTTCAGCTATGCCGGACAGAACACCCCGGCGCTGAGCGCCGTCAGCTTTAACATCAAGCCCGGCGAACGGGTCGGTATCATCGGCCGCAGCGGCTCGGGCAAAAGCACCTTGGCGCGCCTGTTAATGGGCTTCTACGAGCCGGCCGAAGGGCAGATCCTGCTCGATGGCCTGGACCTGCGCCAACTGGATGTGGCCGACCTGCGCCAACAGATCGGCTATGTCGCCCACGACCTGCCGTTGCTGGCTGGCAGCCTGCGCGACAACCTGACCCTCGGGGCGCGTTACGTCAGTGATGCGCGCATGCTCGAAGTCGCGCAACTGACCGGCGTCAGCGAGCTGGCCCGGCAGCACCCGCAAGGCTTCGACCGCCCGGTGGGCGAGCGCGGCCAGCTGTTATCCGGCGGCCAACGCCAGGCCGTGCTGCTGGCCCGGGCGATGCTGCTCGAGCCACCGATCATGGTCCTCGACGAACCCACCAGTCACATGGACAACAGCAGCGAAGACCTGCTGCGCCAGCGCCTGCATGCGTGGATGCCGGGCAAGACCCTGCTGCTGGTCACCCATCGCACTACCATGCTCAGCCTGGTCGACCGCCTGATCGTGCTGGACAACGGCCGCATCGTCGCCGACGGCCCCAAAGAAACCGTCATCGAGGCGCTGCGCAAAGGTCGCGTCGGCTCTGCACCCACTCAGGAGGGCTGAACATGCGTCATTCAACAGGCGGCCTGCGTGGCTATCTCGACAGTTTCGGCAAGACCGGCGAAAGGGAATTCATGCCCGAGCTGGCCAGCGCCGCCCTCAACGATTCGCCACGGCGCTCGCGGCTCACCGTCTGGTTGGTGGCGGCGCTGATCGTCGCCGCCCTGGTATGGGCCAAGCTGGCAGTGATCGAAGAGGTCACCACCGGCGAAGGCAAGGCCATTCCTTCAAGCAAGGTGCAAGTCATCCAGAACCTGGAGGGCGGCATCGTCTCGGAAATCCTGGTCCGCGAAGGCCAACTGGTCGAAAAAGGCGACACCCTGCTGCGTCTCGACGATACCCGCTACCTGTCCAACCGCGGTGAAAGCGAGGCCGATCGCTATACCTTGATGGCCCAGGTCGATCGCCTGGCGGCCGAAGCCACCGGCAAGCCGTTCGTGGTATCGGATGAAATCAAGGCCAAGGCGCCGCAGGTGGCCGCTGACGAAATGGCGTTCTATACCTCGCGCCAGAGCAAGCTGGCCAGCGAACAGAACACCCTCAATCAGCAGTTGGTGCAGAAGACTCAGGAGCTGGCCGAGTTCCGCTCCAAGCAAGCGCAATACCGTAACAGCCTGGCGCTTCTGCAACAGGAAATGGACATGTCGACGCCACTGATCAAATCCGGCGCAGTGTCGCCGGTGGAGATCCTGCGCCTCAAGCGCAGCGCCGTGGAAGCCCGCGGGCAGATGGACGCCACCAGTCTGGCGATCCCCCGCGCCGAAGCGGCCATCGCCGAGATCCGCAGCAAGGTGCAGGAATCGACGCTGGGCTTTAGATCCGATGCCTCCAAGGACCTCAACGACAAGCGCACTGAGCTGGCCAAGATCACCGCCACCACGATCGCCATCGATGACCGAGTGACGCGCACCACGGTGGTGTCGCCGGTCAAGGGCATCATCAAGCAGATGAAAATCAACACCATTGGCGGTGTGGTTCAGCCGGGCAGCGACATGCTCGAGATCGTGCCCATGGAAGACAATCTGCTGATCGAAGCCAAGGTGCGGCCGCAAGACGTGGCGTTCCTCCACCCCGGGCAGAAAGCCATGGTCAAGTTCAGCGCGTACGACTACACGATTTACGGCGGCCTGAAGGCCAAGCTGGAACTGATCAGTGCCGACACGGTGACGGATGAAAAAGGCAACAGTTTCTACCTGATTCAGGTGCGTACCGACCTCAATCATCTGGGCGGTGACAACAAGCCGCTATTGATCATCCCCGGTATGACGGCGACGGTGGATATCATCACAGGCGAGAAAAGCGTGCTCGATTACGTGCTCAAGCCGGTGCTCAAGGCGCGGACCGAATCCTTGCGTGAGCGGTGAGTCAGCAGGTTTTGTGCTGACTGTTCCGGCCTCTTCGCGGGCAGGCCTTGTTCCCACAACTGTATGCTGCACCATTGTGGGAGCAAGGCTTGCCCGCGAAGAGGCCAGCAAGACTGGCAAAAATCCCAGGTTTCATGAACCTTTCATGATCACCTAGATCAGCGTCTCATCGACGATCAACACCACCTTGCCGCTGATCTGATTACCGGCCAGCTCATCGAAAGCGGTTTCAGCATCAGCGATGGGGAAGGTCCGCACCACCTGCGGGCTCAAGCGCCCCTCAGTGAACAACGGCCACACATGCTGGCCCAGATCGCTGAGCAGATCGGCCTTGAACTGATCGCTGCGGCTGCGCAGCGTCGAGCCCAGCAGATGAATCCGCTTGCCCAGCACCGCGCCCAGATCGACCTGCGCCTTGGTACCGCCCATCAGGCCGATCATCACCCAGCGCGCATCCAGCGCCGCGACCTGAATATTCAGCTCGGCATAGTTGCCGCCCACCGGATCGAGGATCACGTCGAACGGGCCGAGGTCGCGCAGAGCTTCCAGATCGACGCTACGCACCACGCCACCTTGAGCCCCAAGCGCCTCACAGTAAGCCAGACGCTCAGCCGAACCGACGCTCACCCAGGTCGGGTTGCCGAACGCCTTGCACAGCTGGATGGCCGCCGAGCCGATGCCACTGGCACCGGCGTGCAGCAGCACTTTCTCGCCCGGCTTGAGCGCCGCCAGCTGAAACAGGTTGAGCCACACCGTGGAATAGACCTCCGGGATCGCTGCCGCATCGATCAGGCTCACGCCTTCCGGCACCGGCAACACGTGACGGCCATCGACCACCACTTCCTCGGCCATGCCACCACCGGCCAACAAAGTACAAACGCGATCACCCACCTGCCAGGACGAACCCGGTCCGACTTCGGCGATAATCCCCGAACACTCAAGTCCGAGAATATCGCTGGCGCCTGGCGGCGGCGGATAATGCCCCGAGCGTTGCAGCAGATCGGCGCGATTAAGCCCCGCAGCGGCCACGCGAATCTTCACTTGACCTGCATCACAGGTCGGGCTTGGACGCTCAACCCACTCGACATGTCCTTCAACGCCTTGCAATGCCTTCACAGTGCCTCCATAGTTGACTCATGACTGAGCCTGGCGCCTTCGCACCGGGCTTTTCGCATTATGCGTCCGGCTTCAACGGAACCGGCGAATTCAAAGACGGCCTAATATGCGTTATCAATTGCCCCCGCGTCGAATCAGCATGAAGCATTTCTTACCCAGTTCCGCCCTCGCCCTGTGCATTGGCCTCGGCACCCTGTCGATGTCGGCCAATTCTTTTGCCGACAACAGCTGGGACAAGTTGCAGCCTGATCGCGATGAGGTAATCGCCAGTCTCAACGTCGTCGAACTCCTCAAACGCCATCACTACAGCAAGCCGCCACTGGACGATGCCCGCTCGGTCATCATCTATGACAGCTACCTGAAGCTGCTTGATCCCTCGCGCAGCTACTTTATGGCTAGCGACATTGCCGAATTCGACAAATGGAAAACCCAGTTCGACGATTTCCTCAAAAAAGGTGATCTGGACGCGGGCTTCACCATCTACAAACGCTATCTGGATCGCGTCAAGGAGCGTCTCGACTTCGCCTTGACAGTGCTCGACAAAGGCGTCGACAAGATGGATTTCAACGGCAACGAGACCCTTGAAGTCGATCGCAAGAACGACCCGTGGCCGAAAGACAAGACAGAACTCGACACCCTGTGGCGCAAACGCGTCATGGATGAAGTCCTGCGGTTGAAGATTGCCGGCAAAGACCCGAAAGCCATTCAGGACTTGCTGGTCAAGCGCTACAAGAATCAGCTGGTGCGTCTGGACCAGACCCGCGCCGAGGATATCTTCCAGGCCTACATCAATACCTTCGCCCAGTCGTACGATCCGCACACCAACTACCTGTCGCCTGACAGCGCGGAAAACTTCGACATCAACATGAGCCTGTCGCTGGAAGGCATTGGTGCTGTGCTGCAGAGCGATAACGATCAGGTCAAGGTCGTGCGCCTGGTACCGGCCGGTCCTGCCGACAAGACCAAGCAACTGGCGCCGTCCGACAAGATCGTCGGCGTGGCCCAGGGCGACAAGGAAATGGTCGACGTGATCGGCTGGCGCCTGGACGAAGTGGTCAAGCTGATCCGCGGCGCCAAGGGCTCCGTGGTACGCCTGGAAGTGATCCCGCATACCAATGCGCCGAACGACCAGACCAGCAAGATCGTGTCCATCACCCGCGAAGCGGTGAAGCTCGAAGAACAGGCCGCCAAGAAGTCGATCCTCAACCTCAAGCAGGATGGCAAAGACTACAAGCTCGGGGTGATCGAGATCCCGGCCTTCTACCTGGACTTCAAAGCCTTCCGTGCGGGCGATCCGGACTACAAGAGCACCACCCGCGACGTCAAGAAACTGCTGACCGAGCTGCAGAAGGAAAACGTCGACGGCGTGGTCATCGACCTGCGCAACAACGGCGGCGGTTCCCTGCAGGAAGCCACCGAACTGACCAGCCTGTTCATCGAGAAAGGCCCGACGGTACTGGTGCGCAACAGCGACGGTCGCGTCGACGTCCTCGAGGACGAAAGCCCGGGTGCCTTCTACAAAGGCCCGATGGCGCTGCTGGTCAACCGCTTGTCGGCCTCGGCTTCTGAAATTTTCGCCGGCGCCATGCAGGACTATCACCGTGCGCTGATCATCGGTGGCCAGACGTTCGGCAAGGGCACCGTGCAGACCATCCAGCCGCTCAACCATGGCGAGCTGAAACTGACTCTGGCCAAGTTCTACCGGGTTTCCGGGCAGAGCACCCAGCATCAGGGCGTACTGCCGGACATTGCCTACCCGTCGATTATCGATACCAAGGAAATCGGCGAAAGCGCGTTGCCCGAGGCCATGCCGTGGGACACCATCCGCCCGGCGATCAAGCCCGAAACCGATCCGTTCAAGCCATTCCTGGCCCAGCTCAAGGCGCTGCATGACAAGCGCACCGACAACGATCCGGAGTTCATCTTCATCCGCGATCGCCTGGCCCTTGCACAGAAGCTGATGGAAGAAAAAACCGTCAGCTTGAACGAAGCGGTGCGTCGCAAGCAGCACACCGACATCGAGAACCAGCAGTTGGCGCTTGAAAACACCCGGCGCAAGGCCAAAGGCGAAGCGCCGTTGACCGAGCTGAAAAAGGAAGACGAGGACGCCCCGGCGACGGATCCGAACGATTCCAAACCTGAGAACGACGCCTATCTGAGCGAAACCGGGCGTATCCTGTTGGACTATCTGCGCTTGAACACCACGGTGGCCAAGAAGTAGTGCGATGAAGCAGGCTAAATGATGGCGATCCGTCATCAAACAGTCATGAAGCTGTCGTGAAATAGCCGGGCGCCCACAAGGCGCCCGGTTTTTTTATGCCTGCAGAACTCCTTAGCGAGGGGGTTTGCCCCCGATAGCGATATGTCATTGCCGGTAATATCGGCGGCATACCGGCATCGGGGGCAAGCCCCCTCGCTACATGGTTGCGCGTCAGTGAGGATTTCATGACCATTACCGAACAGCTCAGCGCGTTGGGGACGATCCTTGCCCAAGGCAGCCTCCACAGCCTGTTCCAGCCCATCGTCTCGCTGTCCGAGCGACGCATCCTCGGTTACGAAGCGCTCAGTCGCGGCCCTTCGAACAGCCCTCTGCACTCGCCCATCAACCTGTTTGCCGCGGCCCGCCATGCCGGTCGCCTGAGCGAGCTGGAAATGGCCTGTCGTGAAAAAGCCTGCCGCAGCTTCAGTGACCAGAAACTCGACGCCAAGCTGTTCCTCAACGTCTCCCCCGAGTCGCTGCTCGAACCCCTGCATCAGTCAGGGCGGACCTTGTCGCTGTTGCAGCGCTATGGCATCTCGCCCAGCCAGGTGGTGATCGAGCTCACCGAGCAGACCCCGACCGACGACTTCAATATGCTTCACACTGCCCTGCATCACTACCGTGCCATGGGCTTCTCGATTGCGTTGGATGACCTGGGCGCGGGTTATTCCAGCCTGCGCCTTTGGTCGGAGCTGCGCCCCGACTACGTGAAGATCGACCGGCACTTCATCGACGGCATCCACCAGGACGCGGTAAAACGCGAGTTCGTCGGCTCCATCCTGCAGATCGCACGCGCCTCGCGTGCGGTGGTAATCGCCGAGGGCATAGAACTGGTCGAAGAGCTGGCCGTGCTCAGTGACATGGGCGTCGATCTGATCCAGGGCTATCTGTTGTGCCGGCCGCAGGAAACACCGCCACGGGATGCCCGCAGCCTTCTACCACGCCTGACCAGCGGCACGCCTTCCTTGACCGAAGAGCGGCGCAACCTGTCTGACCTGCTGATCGACCAGGCCGCAGTACCCAGCGACACGCCGACGCCCAAGGTGCTCGAGGCGTTTGGCCTGCAAGCCAATCTGAACTCGCTGGCGGTGCTCGACGACCAGCAGCGCCCTGTCGGTATCGTGCATCGGCATTCGCTGTCTGATGCGCTGCTCAAGCCCTTTGCCACCGAGCTGTACGCTCGCAAGCCGATCAGCCGCCTGATGACCGATGATTTTCTCGCGGTGGAGCTGAGCCATTCCCTGCAGCAGGTCAGTCGCTTGATCACCAGCCGCGCGCGGCAGCGTATCGAGGAAGACTTCATCATCACCCAGAACGGGTGTTATCTAGGCCTCGGACGGGTGATCGACGTGCTCAAGCTGATCACCGAACTGAAGATCCAGCAGGCACGCTATGCCAACCCGCTGACCCTGCTGCCAGGCAACGTGCCGATCCAGCAGTGCCTGACGCGCCTGCTGCAGCAAAACCTGGCGGCGGCGATCTGCTACGTCGACATCGACAGCTTCAAGCCCTACAACGACCTGTATGGCTACGCGCGCGGTGATGAAGTGCTGCTGTGCCTGGCCCACTGCTTGAGCGAGCGCATCGACCCCAGCCGTGATTTCGTCGGACACATTGGCGGTGATGATTTCATGTTGGTGCTCGGCTCCAGCGACTGGCGCAAGCGGTTGGGGCAGTTGTTCGAGGAGTTCCAGATGCAGTGTCGGCGGTTCTACCGTGCCGAGCATCTGGATGCGGGGTACTTCGTCAGCCATAACCGCCAGGGCGTGCGCGAAGAATTCCCGCTGCTGTCACTGTCGATTGGCGTGGTCGCCCTGCACGCCCGGGATTGCCCCGACCTGGATGCCCAGGTGCTCGCGGAAATGGCGTCGCAGGCCAAGCATCTGGCCAAGAAAGTGCCGGGGTACAGCGTGCATGTGATCGAGGCCGCGAGTGCCGTGGGCCAAACAGGTATGTACGCGCCTTGAGGCTTACCCTGTGGCCAGGCATCAGTCCGGCGGTCCTTCCGGCTCTGGCCCGACAGGAAAGAACTGGCCGTGGCTCCACACGCCGAGCCAGGACTGACCATCGATCTGTCGCGTGACCGCCAGGTCGACCAACTGGTAGAAGACGTTGCGATGGATCAGCGCCTCCAGGTTGGTCCGCACCCGCACGTAGGGCGAAGGCTCCTGACTGTCGACGTCAATGTGCACGCGAAGAGGGTGATCGGCATCGGCGTCGCAGTTGTCATCGACATTGGTGAAAAAGCGCAGGCACTGTTGCTCGCCCTCCCCTTCGACTTCCAGGCGAATCGCCACGAAGGGTGCGTCCTCGACCTGGATGCCGACTTTTTCCACCGGCGTCACCAGAAAATAATCATCGCCGTCGCGCCGCAGGATGGTGGAAAACAGCCGTACCATGGGGGCCCGGCCGATTGGCGTGCCCTGATAGAACCAGGTACCGTCGCGGGCGATACGCATGTCGATGTCGCCGCAGAAATCCGGATTCCACAAATGCACGGGGGCTGGGCCCTTGGCGGGTGGAATCTGCGCCAATAGATCGCTGGCAGCTGGCATTACACGCTCCTCGAAGACGCCGACGGGGGCCGAGCATCGTCAGCGCAGAGCAAGCCGATTGCCTGACTCCGTGACTAACGCTCTACACCCAGCAAACGTCGAGCGTAATCGGTCAGGGGTGGCCCAAGCAAATCCTGCGGCTTTTTGTCGTACAACGTCAGAAAACCGCCTCGCAGCCGGATCGTCGCTGTGTCGATCAAATAGCGGGTACTGGTCTCGATCACCATCACCTGAATGACGGCGTGGTCGACGCCAAGGCGATCAACGGCCTCTTGGTCCTGCCATTCGTCGGTAGTGCCAATACGATCATCCGCATTGGCAAAGCGGGTGTACAACAGGTAGTGAGCGCCAGCTTCACGGGCCTCGTTCATGGCGTCGTCCAGGCCTTCAGGGGCACGGGCACGGCGAACCATGGGGAAGTACTGGATAAAGCCGTTGAAGGCTTCCTCGGCCACCACGTTAGGGCGCGGGTAGGAACCGCCGGGCGGCACGAAGGCGCCCTGGGCGATGAACATGAACGAGTCGGGTTGCAGACGGAAATTGGTCGAACGCTTGGTTTCGCTGTGATCCAGCACCCCGGCATCGCTCAACTGATCGTGCGCCACCGTGCCCATGTCACTGACGCTCATACAACCGCCCAGCGCTGCAAGCGCCAGTACCAAGAGCAGATTACGCATCATTCCTCCAGAGACCGGCGACGAAAAACCGGCGAATAAGCGGCGTGATGCAGCTTTTGCGCCAGTCTTGGGGCAGGAGGAAAATTTGCAGTGCTCGCAATGGCTTCTTCGCCGGCAGAGCCGGCTCCCACAAGGACACGCGTAATACTGTGGGAGCGGGCTCTGCCCGCGAAAGGCCCCTTGAGGCCAGCGGAGAACTCGCCTCAGGCCACCGGATCGCTATCGCGCTTGCGCTTGTTGCCCATGCGCACGCCGATGTCCATGAGGAACTGAAAGAAGCCCTCCTGATCTTCCAGCACGTTGCTCCAGAACGGCGAGTGATACAGCGCCACCGCGCCATGCACCAACGCCCAGGCAGCGCAGTAATGGAAGTACGGCGGCACGTCTTCCAGCTTGCCTTCGTCGATGCGACCCTTGATCAGCTGGGTCAGATGCTCGAAGTTCGAGGCACGGATAGCGTGCAACTCCTCGACCATCTCCGGTACCTGATTGCCCTTGACGACTTTTTCTTCGAGACGATCGAACAGCCGATAACGCTGAGGATCGCGCATGCGGAACTCGAAATAGGCGCGCGACAAGGACTCGCGGTCATTCTCGACATCGGACGACAGCAGCAGTTGGTTCAGATCGCGCTCATAGTCGAGCATCAGGCGCAGATAGATCTCGGCCTTGGACTTGAAGTGCTTGTAGATCGTACCTTTGCCGATACCCACGGCATCGGCGATCATTTCCACCGTGACGCTGTCTTCCCCTTGCTCGAGGAAGAGCTTGAGGGCGGTGTCGAGAATTTCCTGTTCGCGGCGTCGAAACTCGCGGACCTTGCGGGGTTCTTTCTGCATAAAGAAGGACTGGGTCAAAATCGAAGCGAAGTATTATGCCTGTCTGGCGTGAAATTGCACGGATCATCCGTTGCCAAGGCGCACTTTAAGGAGGATGGGGGCATTGGTGCTGAGCAGCGCCGCGCCTATTTCAAAGTTGTTTAAAAAACGATCAACCAACACTGGCGCACTGCCAAACCTCAACGATACTCAAGAATGTTGACGCGCCATATCCCCCAAGTGACGTGCCAATAAAGGTGTCGATGGACCGCGCGCCTTTGTTTTACTCCTAATGGTCTTAACCCGGATTCCCCCCCCAGAACCCGGGTTTTTTTTGCCTGAAGGTTCAGATCGATGGCAAAAGGCTGCACGGGGCCCCATGGGTTGGAATGCATGCTCATTTGGGAGTGGGTTCTACCCGCGAAGCTTCTAGAGATGCGCCAACGGGAACAAGCGCTTGAAGTTCTCGGTGGTCTGCGCCGCGAACGCCTCGTACGACACCCCGCGCAGCATGGCAAGGTACTCGGCCACCTCGCGCACGTACTGCGGCAGGTTGGGCTTGCCGCGGTATGGAATAGGCGCCAGATACGGTGAGTCGGTCTCGACCAGCAGGCGGTCGGCCGGTACCTGCCGCGCAACATCGCGCAGGGCGTCGGCATTGCGAAAGGTGACGATGCCGGACAACGAGATATAGAAGCCCAGGTCCAGCGCTGCCTTGGCCATGTCCCAATCTTCGGTAAAGCAGTGCAGCACACCGCCCTGCGGCAACTGTGCTTCGCGCAACAACGCCAGCGTATCGGCGCGCGCCCCGCGGGTATGCACGATCACCGGCTTGCCGGTAGCGTTGGCCGCTTGCAGGTGCAAGCGGAACGATGCCTGCTGCAGCTCTGCCGCCTCGGGCTCGTAGTGATAATCCAGGCCAGTTTCTCCGATGGCCACTACACGCGGGTGATCCAGCTCGCGCAGCAGCCAGTCCAGCGCCGGCGCTTCACCAGGCTTGAGGTCCAGTGGGTGAATGCCGACGGAGCAATCCACATCGTCATACTGATCGGCCAAGGCTTTCACCGCCGCCGCGTTGTCGGCACTCACCCCGATGCACAGGAAATGCTTCACACCCCGGGCCCGTGCGGCGTCCAAAGCGCGGTCCAACGAACCGTCGTGGGCGGTCAGGTCGAGGCGGTCGAGGTGGCAGTGGGAATCAACGAGCAAACGGCTATCGGCAGACATGGGCAACTACATCGTATGAGTGGGACGGTCGGACTTCAGGGCGCCGGCCAGGTAGGTTTCAATCTTGTTGCGCGCGGTGTCGTCACCGTCGTTGAACTGCACGCCGACACCGGCGGCGCGGTTGCCCTGGGCGCCCTTGGGGGTGATCCAGGCGACCTTGCCGGCCACGGGAATCTTCTCGCCTTCATCCATCAAGTTGAGGAGCATGAACAGCTCGTCGCCCAGCTTGTAGCTCTTGCTGGTGGGAATGAACAGGCCGCCGTTCTTGATGAAAGGCATGTAGGCCGCATACAGCACGGCCTTGTCCTTGATGGTCAGGGACAGGATACCGTTGCGCGGGCCCGGGTTGACTGGCTGGTTCATGCGGCTTCCTTCACTGCGGCCGGGCATAGAGGCCACGGACACGCTGGGTTGAATCGACTGAAGCAATAACGCTAACTGATGGCACTTTGAATATCAGACAGTCAAAATACCACAATGCTCCCTCAACCGTTGCCCGGCAACGCTGACCAGGACACCAGCAGCGATTCCAGGAGCAGCACGCGGTTGAGGTTGGCCTTGGCCACCACCTTCTGGCGTTGCAGCAGAATCCAGTCCTGCACGCTGAGGACCTTGTCCTGCGGGGTCTTCTGCGCCAGATACTGCACCACCTTGCGCATGTCCGCCAAACCCAGGCCGGTTTCGTCCTGGGTCAATTGATAGCGCAGAATCAGGTTCGACCAATCACAGAACCAGTCGAACAGCAGTAACAGGGGCACCGCGCTCCAGCCTTCGGCCAGCTGTGTGGGGGAGGCCTGCTGCTTGAGCAGTTTCTTGACCCCCTCGACCACCAGCGCACGCTGTTCGCGCACGCCTTGGGCTTGCAGATCGACAGCGGCAAGCGGCAAGCCAGCGGCCAGGGTGAGCAATTCGTCGCGCTCGTCCTGGCTCAGGGCCGGCAGCGCCTCGCCCAGCCAGGCCAAGCTTTGTTCTCGACCTGGCAGAGGACAGGCCTGCTGCACGCAACGGCTCTTGATGGTCGGCAACAACCGGCTGGGCTGATGACTGACCAACAGCAGTACGGTATTGCCAGACGGTTCTTCGAGGCTTTTGAGCAAGGCGTTGGCGGCATTGATGTTCATCGACTCCACCGGCTCGATCAGCACCACCTTGCGCCCTCCCAGTTGCGCGGTCTGGACCACGAAACTGACCAGATCGCGGACCTGATCGACCTTGATGGCCTTGTCGGCCTCTTCAGGCTCCAGTACATAATTGTCGGGGTGGGTGCCCGCCGCCAGCAGCATGCAGGACTTGCAGGTACCGCAGGCATCCTCCGGAAGCGGACTGCGGCACAGCAACAACGCCATCAGCCGCTCGGCCAGGGCGCGTTTGCCGATGCCTTTGGGGCCATGCAACAGATAGGCGTGGGCGTGTTGTGCTCGACCCGCGAACTGCTGCCACAGCGCCTGCTGCCAGGGGTATTCAGCCACGGGCCGACTCCAGCATGACCGGCACCAGAGCGTCGAGCGCCTGCTGCACCTCAGCCAGAGACTGGGAGGCATCGACGATGCGATAACGTTGGGTATCGGTCGCGGCGCGAGCCAGATACGCGCTGCGCACCGCGTCGAAAAAGGCGCGGCCTTCCTGCTCGAAACGGTCCAGTCGGCCACGCGCGCTTGCTCGTGCCAGGCCAACTTCGATGGGCAGGTCGAAGACCAGCGTCAGGTCCGGTTGCAATTCGCCCTGCACGAACCGCTCAAGCGTCGCGATGCGCTCTACCGCCAACCCGCGACCGCCACCTTGATAGGCATAGGTCGCATCGGTAAAACGATCACACAGCACCACTGCGCCGCGTTGCAACGCTGGGCGAATGACCTGGGCGATATGCTGGGCCCGGGCAGCGAACATCAGCAGCAGTTCGGCGTCGGCGTTCATCGGCTCGTCGCTGGGCGCCAGCAGCACCTCACGGATGCGCTCGGCCAGTGGCGTACCACCGGGTTCTCGGGTCAGCACGACATCCAGGCCGGCAGCGCGCAGTTGCAGGGCAAGGTAGTCGCGATTGGTGCTTTTGCCGGCCCCTTCGGGACCTTCAAGGGTGATGAAGAGACCGGTCACTTTGCGTCCTTATCTTGAGCAGTTGGACCCGGCTCGGTGGCCTGGGCCGGCAGCGCTGGTGGCGTGGCGATATCGGCGGGTGTCTGCTCTGGGGTGGGTGCAGGCACCGGGACGGGTGCGGGGCTGGAGCGATAATCGGCGCGGCGCTTGAGTTGAAACTCGCGCACGGCGTTGTTGTGAGCGTCCAGATCGTCGGAGAACACGTGACTGCCATCGCCACGTGCGACGAAATACAGGCTGGTGCCATCCTGCGGATTAAGCGCCGCATGAATCGCCTCGCGACCGACCATGGCAATCGGGGTCGGTGGCATGCCCGTATTGGTATAGGTGTTGTAGGGTGTTGGCTGTTTGAGGTCGGCACGGCTGAGCTTGCCGGTGTAACGCTCGCCCATGCCGTAGATCACGGTGGGGTCGGTCTGCAACAGCATGCCGATGTGCAGGCGGCGGATGAACACCCCGGCGATCTCGGCACGCTCCTGGGGCACGCCGGTCTCTTTCTCGACCAGCGAGGCCATGATCAGCGCCTGATAAGGCTCGGTATAAGGCAGGTCGTCGGCACGCTGGCTCCACTCCTGAACCAGCACCTCGTCTAGGCGCTTGTAAGCCTGGGTGAGGATTTCGGCATCGGTCATGCCGCGGGTGAACTTGTAGGTATCCGGGAAAAACCGCCCTTCGGGGAACACCCCGGGGTGGCCAAGTTTATCCATCACCTCGGCGTCGCTGAGGCCAGCGAGGGTCTGCTGGAGTTTTTCCTGCTTGGCCAGCGCGCTGCGCACCTGGCGGAAATTCCAGCCTTCCACCAACGTCAGGCTGTACTGCACCACTTCGCCGCGCTGCCACACGCCGAGCATGTCGCGTACGGTCATGCCGGGGGTCAGGCGATACTCGCCGGTATGCAGCGGCTGGCCTTCGAGGTTGAAACGCCAATACAAGCGCAACCACCAGGCATCGTCGATCACGCCGTCGGCTTCAAGGCGATTGAACATGCGGCCAGGCGTCGAGCCGCTCGGTACGTCCACCAGGGTTTCGTTGGCCACGACCAGATGCTGGTCCAGCGCATGCCGGGTTTTCCATGCAGCACCGCCCACCACCAATACCGCAACGATGAGCACGGTTTCGAGCAGCACCAAGAATTTACGTATCACAGATCACAGGTCCAATAGTGCACAGGCGAGGGTTTGCAGTTTACGGGTCACCGGGCCGGCCGGCCAGCGGAGCGCATCGACGCCAAGCACTGGCCAGATGCCGTAGACACTGTTGCAGACGAAGACTTCGTCTGCATCGGCGAGATCCTGCAACGTCAAATCACACACTTTTACCTGGAGATCCAGCCCTTGCGCCTGCGCCAGTAGCTCGGCACGCAAGGTACCGGCGACGCCACAGCGCACAAGATCGGCTGTATGCAACACAGCGTCACGGACCAGGAACAGGTTGCTGTAGACACCTTCGATCACCCGGCCCTGCAAGTCGCACATCAAACCCTCGGCATAGGCGCTGCCCTGCCACTCGTTGCGTGCCAGCACTTGCTCCAGACGATTGAGATGCTTGAGCCCGGCCAGCAGCGGTTGCTCGGCCAGGCGCGTGCGGCAAGGGAACAGTTGCACACCCTCGGTGCTGTGAGCGGCCGGATAGCTGGGCAACGGGCTGGCTTGCAGAATACGCCGCGCCGGCGCTTGAGGATCGGCGGCATAGCCACGGGGGCTGTCGCCACGGGTGAGGATCAGCTTGAGCACGCCCTCGCCCAGCGCCGCTGCATATGCGAGCACTTCGTCGCGCACTTGCTGAGCGTCGGCCACCATTGCCAGGCGCTCACAGCCCCATTGCAGGCGCTGCAGGTGCCGATCGAGCAGCAATGGCTGACCGCGCCGCACGGCGATGGTCTCAAACAGACCATCGCCATAGGCCAGCCCGCGGTTGTTCAGCCCGACCTGCGACTGCGCAACCCCGTCGACCCAGCTGTGCATCAACCGACGAACCGACGCAGCACCAGCGAGCCGTTGGTGCCGCCGAACCCGAACGAGTTGGACAGCACCACGTCGATTGGCATTTTCCGCGCTTCGTGCGGAACGAAGTCGAGGTCGCAGCCTTCATCGGGCTCATCGAGGTTGATGGTCGGCGGCGCGATCTGGTCGCGGATCGCCAGCACGCTGAAGATCGCCTCGACGGCACCTGCAGCACCCAGCAAGTGGCCGGTCATCGATTTGGTCGAGCTCACTGCCAGAGTGCGCGCATGCTCGCCGAATACCGACTTGATGGCTTGCACTTCCGCCAGGTCGCCGACCGGAGTCGAGGTACCGTGGGCGTTGATGTACTGCACCTCGTCCGGGCTGACCTTGGCATCGCGCAAGGCGTTGGCCATGCAACGCGCGGCACCGGCGCCGTCTTCGGGCGGCGAGGTCATGTGGAACGCGTCGCCGCTCATGCCGAAGCCGATCAGCTCGGCGTAGATGGTGGCACCGCGAGCCTGAGCGTGCTCGAGCTCTTCGAGCACCAGGGCGCCCGCACCGTCGGCCAGCACGAAGCCGTCACGGCCTTTGTCCCAAGGGCGACTGGCGCGCTGCGGTTCGTCGTTGCGCGTGGACATCGCCCGCGCCGCGCCGAAACCGCCCATGCCCAAGCCGCAGGCGGCCATTTCGGCACCGCCGGCAATCATCACGTCGGCTTCACCGTAGGCGATATTGCGAAAGGCCATGCCGATGCAATGAGTGCCAGTGGTGCACGCCGTGGAGATTGCGAAATTGGGACCCTGTACGCCCAGGTGAATGGACAGAAACCCGGAAATCATGTTGATGATCGAGCCAGGCACGAAGAACGGCGAAATTCGGCGCGGGCCGGAATCATGCAAGGTGCGGCTGGTTTCTTCGATATTGGTGAGACCACCGATACCCGACCCCATGGCCACGCCGATACGCTCACGGTTGGCGTCGGTGACGACCAGGCCGGAATCGCGAACCGCCTGGAACCCGGCTGCCAAGCCGTATTGAATGAACAGATCGAGCTTGCGAGCCTCTTTGACCGAAAGATACTCCTCGACCTTGAAGTCCTTGACCGAGCCGCCGAAACGGGTCGAATAGGCAGAAAGATCCGTATGTTCGATCGGACCAATACCACTGCGGCCGGCCAGAATGCCCTGCCAGGTGCTCGACACGTCAGTGCCCAGCGGCGACAGCATACCTAAACCAGTGACCACGACGCGTCTACGCGACACAGCACTCTCCTTATTCTATTGACGACGGCGCGCCTGCCACCTAAAGAAAAAACCGCACGCCAGCAAAGGCAGTGCGGTTTTTCCGAGACAGCAAAGCTACGATTACAAAATCATTACGCCTGGTGGGCAGTAACGTAATCGATGGCCGCTTGTACAGTCGTGATCTTCTCGGCTTCTTCGTCTGGAATCTCGGTCTCGAATTCCTCTTCCAGAGCCATCACCAGCTCAACGGTATCAAGGGAATCGGCACCCAGGTCTTCTACGAAAGAAGCACTGTTGGTGACTTCTTCTTCTTTAACGCCCAGTTGCTCGGCAACGATTTTCTTGACGCGTTCTTCGATGGTGCTCATACCTTGTTTTCACTCCTAATGGACATAAGTCAGGCAGCTGGCCGGTGCGTAAGTTTAGCGAAACCGCTCGGCTTTTCAAACTGAAAGCGTCACAGCGATCTAACATTGGCCCGCTGCCCCGAATTGGGTTGCAGCTTTATAACGGATTTTTGCTCGACTCGTATGACATTTTTAGCGAAAAAATGTCGCACACAGCTTACATGTACATGCCGCCGTTCACCGGAATTGTAGCTCCGGTCACGTAAGCTGCACCCTCGGAAGCCAGAAAAGCGACCACTTGCGCGATTTCCTCGGCCTGGCCCAGACGGCCCAGCGGGATTTGCGTCAGCAGTGCTTCACGTTGCGCTTCAGGCAGCTCACGAGTCATGTCGGTGTCGATAAAACCAGGTGCCACCGAGTTGACCGTGATCGACCGGGAGCCCACTTCGCGCGCCAGAGCGCGGCTGAAACCTTCGAGCCCGGCTTTCGCGGCGGCGTAGTTTACTTGGCCTGCGTTGCCCATTGCACCCACTACCGAACCGATACTGATGATTCGGCCCCAACGCGCCTTGGTCATGCCGCGCAAAACCGCCTTGGACAGGCGGAATAGACTATTGAGGTTGGTGTCGATGACGTCATGCCACTCGTCGTCCTTCATGCGCATCATCAGGTTGTCGCGGGTGATGCCGGCATTGTTCACCAGAATGGCCGGCACGCCGAATTGCGCAGTGATCGCAGCCAGGGTGGCGGCAACCGACTCGTCGTTGGTGACGTTGAGTTCCAGCCCGGTACCGGTGATGCCATGCTCCTTGAGCGTGGCCGCAATGCGTTCGGCGCCCGACGCAGACGTGGCGGTGCCGATCACGGTGGCGCCCTGACGACCCAATTCAAGGGCGATGGCCTGGCCGATGCCACGGCTGGCGCCGGTCACCAGCGCAACTTTACCTTGCAAGCTCATGCAACTATCTCCTGCTTCAAGCCTGCGCCGCCACAGCGGCGGCGAAGGCGTCGGGGGTATCCAGATTGGTCGTGCTAACGCCTTCGGCGCAGCGCTTGTTGAGGCCCGCGAGCACTTTACCCGGGCCACATTCGACCAGATTGACGGCGCCCTGGCTGGCCAGAAACGCCACCGATTCGACCCAGCGAACCGGCATGTACAGCTGTTTGAGCAGATCACTCTTGAGGGTCGCGACGTCGGTCGCCACGCTGGCGCTGACGTTCTGCACCAACGGGATGCTCGGCGCCTGCCAGTCGATGGCTTCGATCGACGCGGCGAACTTCTCGGCCGCCGGGCGCATCAGCGCGCAGTGCGACGGTACGCTGACCGCCAGCGGCATGGCGCGTTTGGCACCACGGGCCTTGCACAGTTCCATGGCACGTTCGACAGCGGTTTTCGAGCCCGCGATCACGACCTGACCTGGCGAGTTGAAGTTGACCGCGCTGACCACTTCACCCTGGCCCGCTTCAGCGCAGGCCGCGATAACCTGGTCGTCCGGCAGACCGAGAATCGCCGCCATGCCGCCCATGCCCGCAGGCACGGCTTCTTGCATCAGTTGGCCACGCGTTTCTACCAGTCTGACCGCGTCGGCCAGGCTGACGCTGCCCGCCGCGACCAATGCACTGTATTCACCCAGGCTGTGGCCAGCGACAAATGCCGGCTGCTTGCCGACTTCGGCCTGCCAGAGGCGCCACAGGGCCACGGAGGCGGTAAGAATCGCCGGCTGCGTCTTGTCGGTCTGGTTGAGCAACTCAACCGGACCTTGCTGGGTCAGCGCCCACAGGTCGTAACCCAGGGCTGCAGACGCTTCAGCGAACGTATCGACGACCAGCTTGTGCTGGGCGCCCTGCTCGGCGAGCATGCCGAGGGACTGGGAACCTTGCCCAGGAAAGACGAATGCGAGGGATGCAGACATGAAACAAGCCCTTAATGATCGTGTCGCCACAGAGTTGACGGCCCACAAAGCAGGCCGCGCGAAACTGACAATTGGATGGCAATTAAAACCGAGCGGTCACATTTAAGCACTCCTTGGACGATCATGCCTAAGGCAACCGGTCGGTCAGGCAGCTTTGCAAACGCCGCGGCAGATCCTCGCGAATCTCCACGAGCGCTCGCTCGATGGCACTGCGAAAACCCTCTGCACCTGCCGAGCCGTGGCTTTTGATGACGATCCCTTGCAGTCCCAGGAAGCTGGCGCCGTTGTGCCGCGCCGGGGCCAACTCGCTGCGCAGGCGCTTGAGCAGCGGCAAGGCCACCGCCCCGGCCAGGCGCGCAAACACCCCAGAATTGAACACCGCTTCGGTGCGCCCGGCAATCATGCTGGCCAGGCCCTCGCTGGATTTGAGCAGTACGTTGCCGACGAATCCGTCACATACCACTACGTCTGCCTCGCCACGGTACAGGCCGTCGCCTTCGATATAGCCGATGTAGTTGAGGCTCTGTGCCGCCTGAAGCAGCGTCGCCGCCTGCTTGACCTGCTGGTTGCCCTTGATGTCTTCGGTGCCGATGTTGAGCAGCGCCACACGCGGGCGGGCAATGCCTAGCGCCTGGGCCGCCACCGAGCCCATGACGGCGAACTGCAGCAATTGCTCGGCACTGCAATCGACGTTCGCGCCCAGGTCGAGCAACTGGCAATGGCCGGTCTGGGTCGGCAGCGCCGCGACCATGGCCGGGCGATCGATGCCCGGAACAGTCTTGAGCACGTGACGCGACAGCGCCATCAACGCCCCGGTATTACCCGCACTGACCATCGCCTGCACCTTGTCGTCGCGCACCAGCTCCAGCGCTACCCGCATCGACGAGTCGGGCTTGCCACGCAGCGCCACGGAGGGCTTGTCGTCCATGCCGACCACTTCGCTGGCCGCAGCAATCTGCAGGCGCGAGCGATCCACACCACGATGTTGGGCAAGCAGCTGTTCAAGGAGTTGAGGTTGACCGACGAGGGTCAGGTACAGCGAGGGGTTTGCAGACAGGCAGGCGAGGCAGGCCTCGACAATGCTGCGGGGACCGAAGTCCCCGCCCATTGCGTCGATCGCGATGATCTGAGCGGACAAGTAATTACTCGTCAGCGCCCTTGTCGATCACTTTACGGCCACGGTATACGCCTTCTGGCGAAACGTGGTGACGCAGGTGAACTTCACCGGTGGTTTTTTCTACAGACAGAGTGCTAGCCTCGAGTGCGTCGTGCGAACGGCGCATGTCGCGGGCAGAGCGGGATTTTTTGTTCTGCTGAACAGCCATAATTGATTAACTCCTAAACGTTTGGGTCACGCTTTAACTGCGCCAATACACTGAACGGGTTGGACCGCGTTACCTCGTCCTCGCTCGGCTCGGGCTCATCTGCTCCCGCCGGCTGCTGGCATTCTTCCGGTTGATGAGCAGGCACAATGGGCAAGGCGAGCAGAAGCTCCTCCTCGATCAATGCCTGCAGATCCAAAGGATCTTCGCCCAGTTCCAGCACGTCATAGCCTGACGGCAACGACTGGGTATTCGCACCCTCCTTCACCACAGCGTAACTGCATTCGCTATGGATCGGCAGGGTGACCAGCTCAAGACAACGCTGGCAAACCATTTTGACTTCGGTGTCGATAAAGCTGTGGATGACCACGGCTTTACGTTCATCTCGTTCAAAAACGAATTTAGCCTGCACCGTACCGACATTGTCGGAAAGCGGGTCGCAGAGTCTCTCCAAATTGGCCAGCAGCAATTCACCCTGGAGGGTGGTGCCACGATCTGCCAATTTACGCGGGTCAACGTGAGGTGGAATCGGGTCATTCAACATAGGCGCAGCATTCTAGGGACGACCCCCTCACCTGTCAAAGGAAATTCGGCCCAAGGCTGCATGCTAGAATGACCACTCATCGTCAGGAGCCGCGCATGCTGCCTTTATTACTCGCTTCCAGCTCACCTTATCGTCGCGAATTGCTCTCGCGCCTGCGCCTGCCGTTCGTTTGTGCCTCACCGGATATCGACGAAAGCCGCCTGCCTGACGAGAGCGCCAACGACCTGGTACGGCGCCTGGCGGTGCTCAAGGCACAGGCACTGGCGGCGGTCTACCCGGGGCACCTGATCATCGGCTCCGATCAGGTCGCGGTGCTTGGCGAGCAGGTTCTGGGCAAGCCCCATCGCTTCGACAAGGCTTGCGAGCAACTGCTGGCCGCCAGCGGCACCAGCGTCACCTTTCTGACCGGTCTAGCGCTGCTCAACAGCCATAGCGGCAATTGCCAAGTCGATGTGGTGCCGTTCACCGTACAGATGCGCGAGCTGGATCTGCCGCGCATCGAGCGTTACTTGCATTCCGAGCAGCCGTACGACTGCGCGGGCAGCTTCAAGGCCGAGGGTTTGGGGGTGAGTTTGTTTCAGAGCACCCACGGCGCCGATGCCACGAGCTTGGTGGGCCTGCCGCTGATTCGGCTGGTGGATATGCTGCTAAAAGAAGGTGTGCAGGTACCCTGAGGCTGGATTCAAAGCCCCCCTCCGCCAGCAAGCGTTGCTCCCACAGGTGACTCAAGATCAGTCAACTCTGTGGAAGCGAGATTGCGCGTTCGGCGGCGCAGAAGCCAGCCCAGGTGATCGAGATCTCAGCGCAACGACGGACCGTCGAAGCCCATATACATCGCCACACGATCAGCGACGCTGGCCCCGAGCTTCTTGGAGAACCGATCGAAAGCGGAATCCTCGACGGTGAAGTCGACCATGTCCTTCTCGCCGATCACATCCCGAGCCACCGAGCTGCTGCTACCCAGGCCATCGATCAGGCCCAGTTGCAACGCCTGCTCGCCCGACCAGATCAGCCCGGAAAACATGTCCGGGTTGTCCTTGTCTTTCAGGCGATCGCCGCGGCCTTGCTTGACCATGGCGATGAACTGGTTGTGCGTGGTGTCGAGCACACCCTGCCAGAACTGCGTCTCGTCGGCCTTCTGCGGCTGGAACGGATCAAGGAACGACTTGTGCGCCCCCGAGGTATAAGCACGACGCTCCACACCCAGCTTCTCCATAGTGCCGACAAACCCGTAACCGGCCGCCGTCACACCGATGGAACCCACCAGGCTGGCCTTGTCGGCGTAGATATCGTCGGCCGCGCTGGCGATGTAATACGCACCCGATGCGCCCAGGTCCGCGATCACCGCGTAGACCTTGACGTTCGGATGCAAGCCGCGCAGACGGCGAATCTCGTCATACACGTAGCCAGCCTGCACCGGACTGCCGCCCGGGCTGTTGATGCGCAGGATCACGCCCTTGACTTTGGGATCATCGAACGCCGCGCGCAAGGCACCGACCAGATTGTCGGCGCTGGCGGCCTCCTTGTCGGCGATCACGCCTTTCACATCGATGACCGCCGTATAGTGGTCGCCCTTGCCTGCCGACTTTTCCATGCCACTGAACAGCGGCGTGAACATCGCCAGCACGCCCAGCAGATAAGCAAACGTCAGTATCTTGAAAAAGATCCCCCAGCGCCGTGCCCGCCGCTGTTCCTGGACGCTGGCCAGCAGGGTTTTTTCCAGCAACTTCCAACTGCGATCGTTTTCACGGCGTTCGCTTTGCGGCGACTGCTCGTCGGCGTCGGGCGCCTTCCATTCGTCTGACATCTATCAACTACTCCTGCAGTCTTCGGGAATACGGATACTGCGCAACGCGCTTCAGCGTTGCAATGGGAAGCATTGCCCTGGCTGCGGATCATCGAGCCACTCGCGCAACTGGGCAAAGTGCTCGATGCTCACGGTCGGCTGGAACTCGCGCAATGCCGACAGCGGCAAGGCGCCATAACCCACAGCGACGGAATCCATCCCGGCATTGCGCGCCATTTGCAGGTCGAACGCCGAGTCGCCAATCATCAGCGCCTGATCGGCACCGACCTGGCAGTGGGCCAGAATCTCTTCGAGCATGAGAGGGTGCGGCTTGCCCTGGGTTTCATCGGCAGCGCGGGTAATATCGAAAAATTCGGTCCAGCCGTTGGACTGCAGCACCCGATCCAGGCCGCGGCGCGCCTTGCCGGTGGCGACTGCCAACTTGTAACCCTGCTGTCGAAAGGCTTGCAGCGACTCGCGGACCGCTGGAAACAAAGGCGAAGGCTGCTCGTCCAGACGCTTGTAGACGTCCGCATACTGCTGACGAGATGCTGCAACCTGATCAGCATCCAGCGCCGGGTACAACACGCTGATGGCTTCCGACAACGACAGACCGATAATGCCCTTGACCGACATCTCGTCACGCTGGGCATAGCCACAGGCCACGGCGGACAGATTCATCGCCTCGACAATACGGCCAATGGAGTCGGCCAAGGTGCCATCCCAATCGAAAATCAACAGCTGGTACTTACTCGGCACTCAAGCGCTCCACGGTCTTGGCCCAGACCTCATCTACCGGGGCCTGCAATTTCAGCTCACCGCCATCGGGCAGCGGCACGGTCAGGGCGTAGGCATGCAGAAACAGGCGCTTGCCTCCCAGATCGCGGATTTCTCGGCTGAAGTTCTCTTCGCCGTACTTGCTGTCGCCGGCGATGCAATGCCCGGCGTGCAATGTGTGGACGCGAATCTGATGGGTACGCCCGGTGATCGGCCGAGCCTCGACGATGGTGGCGAAGTCGCTGAAGCGGCGCAGCACCTTGAACATCGTCAAGGCCTCCTTGCCTTCGGGATTGACCTCGACCATGCGCTCGCCGGAGCGCAGATTGCTCTTGAGCAACGGCGCATCGACCCGCTTCAGCGCGGTCGGCCAGTTGCCGCGCACCAGCGCCATGTAGCGTTTGTCGACGCCGTCGCCGCGCAAGGCGGCATGCAGATGGCGCAACATGCTGCGTTTTTTGGCGATCATCAGCAGCCCGGAGGTGTCGCGGTCGAGACGATGGACCAGCTCCAGCTCCTTGGCGTCCGGACGCATCTGCCGAAATGCCTCGATGACCCCGAACGTCAGGCCGCTGCCACCGTGCACAGCAATGCCGGCCGGCTTGTTGAGCACGATCAGCGCCTTGTCTTCATAGACGATCGCGGCCTCGAGACGCTGCAACAGACCCTGGGCCACCGGCACCGGCTCGTCACGCTCAGGCAACCGGACGGGCGGCACACGCACGATATCGCCGGCCTGCAGCTTGTATTCGGGCTTGATGCGCCCTTTATTCACGCGCACTTCACCCTTGCGCAGGATCCGATAGACCAAAGTCTTGGGGACACCCTTGAGCGCAGTGATGAGGTAATTGTCGATGCGTTGGCCGGCATATTCCGGTGCAACCTCGATCAGCCGGACGCCGGAGGTTGGGGGAGTTGTAGTCGTCATTTGCGAATGATAGCAATTTTTTAGGCAATTGAAGCACTTAATCAATGCTGCTATAGTCGCGAACGTCGCCAAAAGCGACTGTGAAGTGGATAGGCGACATTTGATTGCCCCTTACCCACGCAGTTATTGAGGACGCGAGGCCGTCCGACGGGGCTTTCGCTTGTTTACGGGTGTTTAGTAATCGCCAGTAGCGCACCGGAGAAGTCCGAAACACGATGGAAAACGCAGTGCAGGTTGCACGCCTTTCATCGGTATTTTCCGACGCCAGATCTTCCGCGCCGGCGTGGCCACCCGACCCAAGTGAATGTTTCGGAAACAGAGCCTTAGCCATGATGCGCCAGCTCCCGACAAGAGCGGGCGATAAAAGCCAACCCGTTGCGGATTCAGCGCACGGCAGCACCCGAATTATCAGGGATACGTGTAGGGTGGAGATGCACAACGTTCGGACCGTGTAGCACCGTGTCCCTGCCGGGGGTGGCCACAGGCCCTCCCTCATTGACCCGGGTCTTGATCAAGATGCCTGCGGGTATCCACGGCCAGAAGTTGATTCCTCCTCCTGACTGAGTGCTTTTGACACCACAGCAAGCAGGACGCGTCGTCGCAGCCCTGGCCCACTGGACCTTCAGTACCGGCCAGACTTGCCTGACACTGGAGTGGCCAACGCTCCTGACGCACCTGACACCGACCGTGAGAAGTCGTGTGTGCCGAACGCCGTTTCCGGCAGCCCGGAAACCGACGGTACTACATGAAAAGAATGCTGATTAACGCGACTCAACCCGAAGAGTTGCGTGTTGCCCTCGTAGACGGCCAGCGCCTCTACGACCTGGATATCGAATCCGGCGCCCGCGAGCAGAAAAAGGCCAACATCTACAAAGGCCGCATCACTCGCATCGAACCGAGCCTTGAAGCCGCTTTCGTCGACTTCGGCTCCGAGCGCCACGGCTTCCTGCCCCTCAAGGAAATCTCCCGCGAGTATTTCAAGAAGGCGCCCGAAGGCCGTGTGAACATCAAGGAAGTCCTGAGCGAAGGCCAGGAAGTCATTGTTCAGGTCGAGAAAGAAGAGCGCGGCAACAAGGGTGCCGCCCTCACCACCTTCATCAGCCTGGCCGGTCGTTACCTGGTCCTGATGCCCAACAACCCCCGTGCCGGCGGCATTTCCCGTCGCATCGAAGGCGAAGAGCGCAACGAACTGCGCGAAGCGCTGAACGGCCTGGTCGCCCCTGCCGACATGGGCCTGATCGTGCGTACTGCCGGCCTTGGCCGCAGCAGCGAAGAAATGCAGTGGGACCTCGACTACCTGCTGCAGCTCTGGACCGCGATCAAGGAAGCCTCGCTGGATCGTTCCGCGCCGTTCCTGATCTACCAGGAAAGCAACGTCATCATCCGTGCTATCCGCGATTACCTGCGCCAGGACATCGGCGAAGTGCTGATCGACAGCGTCGAAGCTCAGGACGAAGCCCTGACCTTCATCCGCCAGGTGATGCCGCAGTACGCCAGCAAGATCAAGCTGTACGAAGACAGCGTGCCGCTGTTCAACCGTTTCCAGATCGAAAGCCAGATCGAGACCGCCTTCCAGCGCGTCGTCGAGCTGCCTTCCGGTGGTTCCATCGTCATCGATCCGACCGAAGCCCTGGTGTCTATCGACATCAACTCGGCGCGCGCCACCAAAGGCAGCGACATCGAAGAAACCGCCCTGCAGACCAACCTCGAAGCCGCTGAAGAAATCGCTCGTCAATTGCGCCTGCGCGACATCGGCGGCCTGATCGTCATCGACTTCATCGACATGACGCCGGCCAAGAACCAGCGCGCCGTGGAAGAAAAAGTCCGCGAAAGCCTCGAGGCCGACCGTGCCCGCGTCCAGGTCGGTCGCATCTCGCGCTTCGGCCTGTTGGAGATGTCCCGTCAGCGCCTGCGCCCATCGCTGGGCGAGAGCAGCGGTATTGTCTGCCCACGCTGCAACGGCACCGGCATCATTCGTGACGTCGAATCGCTGTCGCTGGCAATTCTGCGCTTGATCGAAGAAGAAGCCCTGAAGGATCGTACTGCCGAAGTACGTGCCCAGGTGCCGATCCCGGTTGCTGCTTTCCTGCTCAACGAAAAACGCAACTCGATCACCAAGATCGAAATGCGCACCCGCGCGCGCATCATAATCCTGCCGAACGATCATCTCGAAACGCCGCACTTCGAAGTGCAGCGCCTGCGTGATGACAGCCCGGAAGCGATGAACAACCTGTCCAGCTACGAGATCGCTGCTGCCGAGGTTGAAGAAGCCCCCGCTGCTCCGGCTTCGACCCGCACCCTGGTGCGCCAGGAAGCTGCGGTCAAGACCGCTCCAGCCCGGGCCAATGCGCCAATGCCTGTCGAAGAGGCCGCGCCAGTGGCCGCAGCCCCTGCTCCAGTCATCCCCGAGCCAAGCCTGTTCAAGGGCCTGGTGAAGTCGCTGGTCAGCCTGTTCGCCACCAAGGAAGAGCCAGTGGCCCCGGTCGTGGCTGAAAAGCCTGCCGCCGAGCCGGCGCCACGCCCTGCACGCAATGACGAGCGCCGCAACGGTCGCCAGCAGAGCCGCAGCCGCAATGGCCGTCGCGATGAAGAACGCAAACCGCGCGAAGACCGTGCGCCACGTGAAGATCGCGCCCCGCGTGAAGAGCGTGCACCTCGCGAAGACCGCGCCGCCCGTGAAGAGGCTCCGGCCGCTCCTCGCGAAGAACGCGCTCCACGTCAGCCTCGTGCACCGCGTGAAGAACGTCGTCCGCGCGAAGAACGCCCGGTCCGCGTACTGCGCGAGGCACTGGATGCCGAGCCGGTCGTTGGTGAAGAACGCCCTGAGCGTGCACCGCGCGAAGAACGTGCTCCTCGTGAAGAACGCGCTCCTCGTGAAGAGCGCGCACCTCGCGAGCCACGCGAAGAACGCGCCCCACGCGAACCGCGCGAAGAGCGTGCGCCGCGTGAGGAACGCGCCCCTCGTGAAGAACGTGCCCCCCGCGCGCCTCGCGAAGAGCGCCAACCACGCCCGGAGCACGCCGATGACGACGCTGGCGAGGAAGCATTGCCGAACGAAGAGCTGCTGCAGGACGACAACCAGGACGGTACCGATGGCGAACGCCCTCGTCGCCGCTCCCGTGGTCAGCGTCGTCGCAGCAACCGTCGCGAGCGTCAACGTGATGCCAACGGTGATGTGATCGAAGGCTCCGAAGGTTCTGAAGAAGGTCATGAAGGTCAGGAAGGCGAAAGCAACACTGCTCCTGTCGTCGCTGCCGGTACTGCTGCTGCGGTCGTCATCGCCGAAGGCGTCATCAGTGCCAATGCCGAAGCCCAAGCGCATCAGCAAGCCGAACGCGCCACCGCTTCGACACTGGAAAGCACCGAGCTGGCCGCGCCGGAAATCGTCGTGACGCCCACCACCGAAGTGCAGGAATCCTTTGCCTTCGCGCCCGTGGCCGACGTTCAGCCAGCAGCGGAATCCGTGACCGCCCAGCCTCAGGCCTCTTTCGAGCCTGTGGTCGAGCAAGCGCCGGTGGTTGAAACCCCTGCCGCCCCAGCACCAGTAGAGGCCGAGCCATTGGCCGATGCGGCTCCGGCCTTCGAGGCCGCCCCAGCCTTTGAGCCTGCCCCGGTTCATGTACCGGAACCCGTGCTTGAAGCTCCAGCGGTAGAAACACCAGCCCGCGAGTCGTTCGCAGCACCTGTGAGCGAAACAGTCGAAGCTCCTGCGGCCGAGCCTGTGGTGGTCGAGCCTGTGGTGGTCGAGCCTGTGTCCGAAGTCAGCTTTGCACCTCAGGCCCAAGAGCCAGTGGTCGAAGCGCCAGCGGTCGAAGTGCGCGCCAGCGAGCCCGTCGTTGAGGCGCCTGCCTTCAGCGCACCAGCCGCTTTCGTCGAAGCCGAGCCAGTGGCCCCGACCGCTGCGCCTGAAACCATCGAGCAAGCTGCACCGGCCGCCGAACCCGTCGTCGTCGAGCCAGCAGCTGTCGAACCGGCCCCAGCCGTCGAACCGCTCAGCAATGGTCGCGCTCCAAACGATCCACGCGAAGTACGTCGCCGCAAGCGCGAAGCTGAACTGGCCGCAGCCGCGGCCAATGAAGCCGAGCAGGCAGTCACGCTCAACGCTGCAAAGGTCCACGCCGAGGAAGAAAGCCACGAACCTAAACCGTTCGGCTGATTTCAGGCGGTAAATGAAAGCCCCCGCTACCGGAAGGTAGCGGGGGCTTTTTAATGGCTTCGATTAAATAAGATGGGCAGGAACATCGATGTCGTGATAAATGCCAGGATCCATCACCGGGACCTCGGTGACACGCTCAGCATTGAACAGCCTGCGGGCGCCTTGATCGCCCTGAAGCGCTTGCAGAGGTACTCCAAATCCACGACCAAACCCGACCGGATGCCCATAGCCGGCCTCCCCCGTCGCCACCGCGATAGACTCTTCGGTCATGGCATTGATGACCGCATCCAAAGTAGCTAACGCGATGAACGGCATGTCCCCCAGCATGACCAACCAGCCTGACGCATCAGCGCTGGCAGCCACCGCAGCCGCAAGGCTATCGCCCATCCCGGTCGAATCAAGCAGTAGCACCTCGCAACCATAGGCCCGGGCCATAGCGATGACAGTGGTATTTCGGGGACGGGTGACCACCAGTCGACGCCCCAGGCGGTTTCCCAGATTCATGAGTACGTGTTCGAGAACAGGGCGCTCATCGCCAGTCAGGCCGCAGCAGAGAGCCAGCAGTTTATCCTGATCGAACCCCGCACCAGCGCGAAAGCGGCTCCCCTGACCGGCGGCAAGGATGATAGCGACGGGGTTGCTCATGGCGCGGACCTCTTGTAGCGAGGGGCTTGCCCCCGATGACGGCGTAGCTGTAACGACGATGTTGCTGACACCGCATTATCGAGGGCAAGCCCCGTCGCGAGATGAACCTAGTAAAGATTAGGCTCCATCTCCAACTCGACACCAAAGCGCTCGACGACATCGGCCTGGATGCGTAACGCCAGTGCCTGCAACTGCTGCCCTGTCGCGTGGCCATAATTGACCAGCACCAGCGCCTGCAAGCGGTGCACGCCGGCGTCGCCTTCGCGAAAACCTTTCCAGCCCGCCTGCTCGATCAGCCAGCCAGCGGCCAGCTTGGCCTCATCGCCTTGGGGATAAGCGACCAGACCGGGGTAACGAGCCTTCAACGCCTGCGCCTGGGCAGCCGGTATCACCGGATTCTTGAAGAAGCTGCCGGCATTGCCCAGCTCGGCGGGATTCGGCAGTTTTTCCAGGCGAATGCTGCAGATCGCCTGACTGACGTCCATGGCGGTTGGCTCACTGATGCCCTGCTCCTGCAAACGCTGACGCACCGGACCGTAGTCCAGGTGCAACGCCGCTTCGCGGCTAAGGGCAAAGCGCACCCGCAGGATCAACCAGCGCCCTGGGTGCTGCTTGAACAGGCTGTCACGGTAACCGAACGCACATTCATGACCGAGAAAATCACGCACCTCCCCCGTCTGCCGGTCCAGCGCCGTGAGACTATGAAACACGTCCTTGATCTCGACCCCATAGGCGCCGATATTCTGCATCGGCGCAGCCCCGACAGTGCCGGGGATGAGACTGAGGTTTTCCAGCCCGACCAGCCCCAGTTCCAGGCAATGGACGACGAATGGATGCCAAGGCTCTCCGGCCTCTGCCTCGACCACCACTTGGGTGCCCTTTTCGCTGACGACCCGCACGCCGCGGCTGGCCATGCGCATCACCAGGCCTTCGCGATTGCGAGTCAGCAGCAGATTGCTGCCACCACCGATCACCAGCAACGGCATCTGCCGCGCCTTGGCATACTGCAAGGCCTCGCGGATTTGCGCATCGTCGTGGACATCGACGAACTGCTCGGCACTCACATCAATGCCAAAGCTGTTGTAGGGTTTAAGAGAAACCTCGCTGAGGATCTGCAGGGTCATGACCGGCCCTGCAGTTCGCTGACCAGCCCGCGGCAGCCATGTTCGATCAGATCCAGCACTTCGCTGAAACCGTCATCGCCGCCGTAATAAGGATCGGGGACTTCCTCGACCGGCGCCTGATAGCGACGCAAAAACAGGTCGACGTCGGCCTTGGCTCCGGCAGGTTGCAGACGTTTGAGATTGCTCAAATTGCTCTCGTCCATGGCCAGAATCAGATCGTACTCATGAAAGTCTTCGACGCACACCTGCTGACCCCGCAGAGCCGACAGATCGTAGCCACGCGCGGCAGCCGCCTGCTGAGCTCGGCGATCCGGGGGCTTGCCGACATGCCAGTCACCCGTACCGGCGGACGCGACCGCCACACGACGGTCGAGCCCCGCCGCCTGCAACTGATGGCGCAGCACCCCTTCGGCCGTAGGTGAACGGCAGATGTTGCCCAGGCACACGAACAGAACCCGCATCACGCCTCCAGCAAGCGCCGCACGCGCTCCAGGTCTTCAGGGGTATCGACGCCGGTAGGCGGCGCTTCAAGGGCATCGGCCACGTGAATGCGGATGCCATGCCAGAGCGCGCGCAACTGCTCAAGGTTCTCGGTGTTTTCCAGCCAGCAAGGGCCCCAGGTCACGAAATCCTGCAGGAACCCGGCGCGATAGGCGTAAATACCAATGTGGCGGCGGTATGGCACGTCGGCCGGCAGTTCGTCGCGGCTGCGCGCCAGAGCATCGCGAGCCCAGGGCAACGGGGCGCGACTGAAGGTCAATGCCAGGCCATTCATGTCGGCCGCGACCTTGACCACGTTGGGGTTGAACAGGCTGTCGATATGCTCGATGGGCTCGGCCAGCGTGGCAATTCCGGCTTCCGGATGCGCCGCCAGATTGAGCGCGACCTGATCGATCACTGCGGGCGGAATCAACGGCTCGTCACCCTGCACATTGACCACGATGGCATCAGCCGCCAGGCCCAGAGCCAGGGCCACTTCAGCCAGCCGATCGGTGCCGGAGTTGTGATCGATACGGGTCATCAACACTTCGGCGCCGAAAGCCTGGCAAGCCTCGAAGATCCGCGCGTCATCGGTGGCGATGACCACACGTTCGGCGCTGCTCTTGCGCGCCTGCTCCCAGACCCACTGGACCATGGGCTTGCCGGCGATGTTCTGCAACGGCTTGCCAGGCAAACGACTGGAGGCGAAACGGGCCGGAATGACGACGGTGAAGGCAGTCGTCATTTGTCCAGGCGCTCGTCATCAGTCAGGGTACGGGCTTCGGTCTCCAGCATCACGGCGATGCCGTCGCGAATCGGGTACGCGAGGCCGGCGCCTTTGCTGATCAACTCGGTCTTGTCGGCGCTCAGTTTCAGCGGGCCCTTGGTGATGGGGCACGCCAGGATATCGAGAAGTTTGGTGTCCATTGGGAGATCCTTGCAGGTGGGCCGCAGCCCGGAATCAGGGCGATGTAAGGGGAGCACAGAGGCGCGACAGTTGCGAGTCGAACCAGGCGACGAAGGCCGGCGACGGCACTGCGTCCACCGCCAGATACCACCAGTCCTGGCCGGCGAAGGCACGGCACTTGACCGCGTCTTTTTCCGTCATTACCAGTGGCAGCGCGGGCTCGAACGTCAGGGCCTGCTCGCTGAACACCGCGTGGTCGGCGAAGGCGTGTGCCAATGGGCGCCAGTGTAGCGCTTCCAGGGTATTGAAGAAACGTTGCGGATTGCCGATGCCTGCCACTGCGTGCAGCGCCTGACCCGGCGCAAAATGGCCAAGGGGCTGGCGTTCGCCGCTGGCGACATGGACCAACCCCGTGGGCTGCAAGGTGAAGGCATAGCCGCCATCACGATCGGCTGCCGCGCCGTTATAGAGCACGGCATCGACGCTGTTCAGGCGCTCGCGGGGTTCGCGCAACGGGCCGGCCGGCAGGCAGCGACCGTTACCGAGGCCGCGGGCGTTATCGATCAGCACCAGTTCCAGGTCGCGGGCCAGGCGGTAATGTTGCAGGCCGTCGTCGCTGAGGATCAGGTCCAGAGGCTCGGCATCCAGCAAGGCACGTACCGCGGCGCTACGATCCGGGTCGATCATCAGCGGCACCCCACTGCGTTGCACGATCAACAGCGGTTCATCGCCGCTCTGCTCCGCACTGTGATCGGCACGCACCCGCCAGGGTAACTGTGGCGGCTTGGCGCCATAACCGCGGCTCACCACGCCGACGCGAAGGCCGCGCTGGCGGCAGTGCTCGATCATCCACAGGATCAGTGGGGTCTTGCCGGTGCCGCCGACGGTGATGTTGCCCACCACCAGCACCGGGGCCGACGCCTTGTAGGATAGGCTCTGGCCGCTGAGAAAACGATCGCGCTTGCGACCGGTGATACGCCGGTACAGACACTCCAGCGGCCGCAGCAGCGCCAGGCCGGGATGGCCCTCGTACCAGGCGCGCAACAAACGATCAGAGAAGGCCATCAGGGCGCGCTCTGCGCCTCGACGGTGGTCATGCTCAGGTGGCTGAAACCCAGCTTGCCCGCTGCATCCATGGCGGTGATGACGGCCTGATGAGGGGTCTTGCCATCGGCACTGATGGACAGCGGCAGCGTGGTGTCGCCATCGGACTCTTTTTGCAACGCATTCATCAGCGTGGCCAGGTCGCTCTTGGGCAGCAGTTGGTTGTTCACCGAATAGATACCGTCGGCACTGATTGCGATATCGAGACGCTTGCTGGCGTTGTCCGCCGGTGCGCCGGTGACGGCTTCAGGCAGATCGACCCGCAACTGGGTCTCGCGCGTAAAGGTCGTGGTCACCACAAAAAACAGCAGCAGCACGAACACCACGTCGATCAGTGAGATCAGGTTGAGCTCGATGTTCTCGCGGGAGCGGCGGCGGAACTTCACGCGTCATCCTCGTTGCGCTCGCCCTGCACTACCTCGACCAGCTTGATCGCTTCCTGCTCCATACCGATCACCAGATCGTCGATACGCCGTTGCAGCAGGCGGTGGAAGAACAGCGCCGGAATGGCCACGATCAAACCAGAGGCGGTGGTCACCAAAGCCTTGGAAATCCCGCCAGCCATGACCGCAGGGTTGGTCGCCATGTTGGTGCCCATGAACGAACTGAAGATGTCGATCATGCCCAGCACCGTACCCAGCAGGCCCAGCAATGGCGCCATGGCAGCGATGGTCCCGAGGGTGCTGATGTAACGCTCGAGCTCGTGAATGACGCGCGAGGCGGCTTCTTCGATGCTTTCCTTCATGATCTCGCGACCATGACGAGAGTTGGCCAGGCCGGCAGCGAGGATTTCACCCAGGGGCGAATCCTCGCGCAGCTCCTTGAGCTTGTCCTTGTTCAGTTGCTTGTCTTTCATCCAGCGCCATACCTGGCCGACCAGATGGGCCGGAGCCACGCGGCTGGCGCGCAACGTCCAGAGGCGTTCAGCGGTGATAGCCAGGGCGACGATCGAGCTCAAAATGATCGGCAGCATCATCCAGCCACCGGACTTGACCAATTCCCACACAGTAACCACCCCCTCGAAAAAGTCCGCCACTCTACCATAGGGGGGTGTGGGGTCGAAGACCGGCACATGGCCATCCCTGCTTCACTCATCGATCGAACCACTGGGCGAGCGCCAGAATCGCCGATTCTCGCGCCAGCCTCGGGCACCCTCGAAGCTCCCCAACGGCAGGTGAATGGCACCGTGCAGGGCAGTGTCATGGACTTCGAGACCCAGTGCGGCGTAACGCGCCAGCACTTCGCGATGAGGATGCCCGAAGGAATTGCCGTAGCCGCGAGGGATGAGCACACCACGCAACTGCAAAGCCTGCAGGAATGCCATGGACGATGAAGTGCGGCTGCCGTGATGGGGTGCCTGCAGCCAGTGCGCCTGCAATTGCGGGAGCGAGCGGAGCAACTCGCGTTCGGCTGCAGCATCGATATCACCGCTGAGCAATAGCCGCTCGCCGTTGGCTTCTATCAGGAGCACGCAGGAAGACGGGTTGCTCTCCCGCGCCTCCGGCCAGCGCCACAGACTGAAGTTGACCCCATCCCACTGCCATTGACGGCCGGAAGTGCAGGCCTGGGCGCCTGGCATCTTGTTTGCTTCGCCGGCGATCACAGCGCCCACTGGCAAGCTTCGGCGCAGGCTGGCGGCGCCACCGGAATGGTCAAGATGAGCGTGGCTGATGAGCATCTTGTCGAGGCGCTCGACGCCCAGCTTGCGCAAGGTCGGCAGGACCACCCGTTCGCCAGCGTCCATCTCTCCCAGCCGCGGCCCGGTGTCGTACAGCAAGGTGTGCCCGCGAGTGCGCACCAGCACAGCGAGGCCCTGGCCAACGTCAAGTTGCCAGACCTGCGCGCGACCGTGGGCGATCCGCTCCGGCGGTGGCCACAGCGCCAGCAGCAACAACGGCACGCCCACGGGCCGTAGCGGCACACCGCTGGGCAACAACACCATCAGCGCACCGAGGCACACCAGCGCCCAATGCCAACCCGAGAGAAGCGGCGGCTGCCAGGCCGGCAGCCACTGCGCCATCCAGGCCAGCCACTGGAACAGCCCCTCGAGCAGACCACCCGCCAGCCATAACACCGGTTGAGCCAGTGCAGGAAGCGGCAATAGCAGGGTGCCCAGCAAGGCCAACGGCAACACCAGCAGGCTGAGCCACGGCACAGCCAGCAAGTTGACCAGCGGCCCGCTGAGGCTGACCGGTAGTCCAAGGATCAATAGCGCCGGCAACAAACCAATGGCGATCATCCACTGCGCGCGCGTCCAGGTCTGCCACCAGGGCCAGCCACCCAGCCGCCCGGAAAACACCAGCATCAATATGGTGACTGCCGTGAACGACAGCCAGAAGCCGGACTGCAGACTGGCCAATGGCTCGACCAGCAGCACGCCATTGACCGCCACCAACAACGGCAAACCCAGCCCCAGATGCCGAAAACGCCAGCGCCACAACAGCACCATGCCGATCATGATGCACGCCCGCCGCACCGGGACCTGAAAACCGGCCAGCAGGCCGTAGCTCAACGCCGCCGCGAAGGCCAGCAGACAGGCGCACGGCAGCCACGGCAATCGTTGCGGCCATAGCCCGAGCCGCGCCAGCAAGCTGATCAGCCCATATACCAGCCCAGCCAGCAAGCCCACGTGCTGGCCGGAAATCACCATCAAGTGCACGGTGCCAGTGTCCTGCAGGATCTGCCAATCGCTACGCGGCACGGCCGAATCATCTCCCAGCACCAAGGCTGCGAGGCTGCCCTCACGCCCTTGTGCGTCTACTGCCAGCAGACGCTGACGTACCGCATCGCGCCAGGCGCCAGTGGCCGGCGCCAGACGCTCGCCATCCTTGACGCTGCCCAGCGCGCCGATGCGCCGCGCCAACAACCAGGCCTCGAAGTCGTTGCCCCCCGGATTGATCAACCCGCGCGGGCGCTTGAGCTTGATCGCCAGCCGCCAATGCTCGCCACTCATCACCGGCGGGCCGTTGTACCAACTGACTTGCAGTCGGGCAGGCAGTACATCACGCCGCGATTGCAACTGCTCCAGTTGGAAACGCACCGTGCCGTTCTGGCTACTGGGCAATCCGGTCACCCTGCCCTCGACCCAAAGCGTGCGGCCATCGAGGGCTGGCGACAATCGATCATCCAGCGCCCACTGCGCCGAGGTGCAGGCCCAGGCAAAGCCCAGGAAGGCAAAACCCAGCCAATGTCCGCGGCGGTAGACGAACGCAATGCCTACTAGCGCCACAGCCATGATCATCCAGATCGACGGCAGGGCCGGCAGCCAGCGAATCGCCAGCAATCCCGCCGCCAGTGCGACCATCCTTGGGCGCATAAACTTGAACCTCGAGTAGCCGGGTTGAAAACAACGGGCAGCCTAAGCCAATAGCCCGCCGTTCGCGCTTCAAGATTTGTCACAAAGTCTGAACCGACCTGCGCGCCGATCTTGGGCATACTGCGCCTCTTGTCACTCTCCTCAGGCTGCTGCCATGCCCCGCCAGTTGCTGAAACGTTACATGCCTGATCCCGCGCGCATCCGCGAGCATCGATCGCTGCGCTTTCTCGGGCATCTGCTGCACGACCAGAACCTATGGCAGCTCAACCGACGCTCGGTATCCAGGGCCATGGCCGTCGGATTGTTTGCAGCGTTCATCCCCATCCCCATGCAAATGCTATTGTCCGCAAGCATGGCGATCATGCTGCGCGCCCACCTGCCGATCGCCGCCGGACTGGTATGGATCACCAACCCGCTGACCATGCCGCCAGTGTTCTACTGCACCTATAAACTGGGGGCGTGGCTACTCGATACACCGCCACAGCACCTGCCGGACAGCCTGACCCTGGAATGGATCAGCAGCCAATTAAGCAGCATGTGGCAGCCGTTCCTGCTGGGCTCGGTACTGACCGCGCTGATAATGGGCGCGCTGGGATATGGTTTGACGCTAGGGTATTGGCGGTGGTGGGTGGGGAGGCAGTGGCGGCGACGTCAGAGGCGAGACTAGCAGTGCAAAGCCCCCTCGCGATGGAGGGGGCACGGAAATCAGGTACGCATGCCGCGCCCGCTGACCAACAGGCGCACGCAACCAAAATACAGCACCACCATCGCAACCAGCATAAAAGTCAACGCACTGCTGATCTTGATATCCGAGACACCGAGAATGCCATAGCGAAACGCATTGACCATGTGCAACACCGGGTTGGCCAGGGAGATGGTCTGCCAGATCGGAGGCAGCAAGGTGATCGAATAGAACACCCCGCCCAGATAGGTCAGTGGCGTCAACACGAAGGTCGGGATGATGGAAATATCATCAAAGTTGCGCGCGTAGACGGCGTTGACGAAACCCAGCAACGAGAAAATCGTCGCCGTCATTATGACCACGACCAGTGTCACCCCCAGATGATGCACTTGCAGGTGGGTGAAAAACAGCGACAACAGGGTAACGATGATGCCCACTATCAGACCGCGCAACATCCCACCCAACGCGTAGCCAATCAAGATAGTGTGTGGCGATACCGGCGACACCATCAATTCCTCGATAGATCGCTGGAACTTGCTGCCGAAAAAGCTCGAGACCACGTTGCCATACGAGTTGGTGATCACCGACATCATGATCAGGCCCGGCACGATGTACTCCATGTAGGTGAAGCCATTCATGTCGCCGATCTGACGACCGATCAGATTACCGAAGATGACGAAATACAGCACCATGGTGATCGCCGGGGGCAGCAGCGTCTGCGGCCAGATCCGCATGAAACGCCGGACCTCACGGTAAACAATGGTATTGAGCGCGACCATGTTGGCCGAAAATTCCGAACTCATATCGCTACCTTCGCCAGATTCTTTTCTACCAGGGAGACAAACAACTCTTCCAGGCGATTGGTTTTGTTTCGCAAACTCGAGACTTCTATGTTCTGCAATGCCAACTGGGCGAACAGCGCGGTAATGCCGATGCTTTTGTCGACCTGGACTTCCAGTGTGCGCGGGTCCAGCAACTTGCACGGATAACCCTGCAGTGGAGGGGCAACCGTAATGTCCTGGCGCAGATCGAGCAAAAAGGTCTCGACATGCAACTTGCCCAGCAGATTGCGCATGCTGGTGTTCTCGACGATGGTGCCGTGGTCGATGATGCCGATGTTGCGGCACAGCTGCTCGGCCTCTTCAAGGTAGTGCGTGGTCAGGATGATGGTGATGCCTTTCTGGTTGAGCTCAGTCAGAAAAGTCCACATCGAGCGACGCAGTTCTATATCGACGCCTGCCGTGGGCTCGTCGAGAATCAACAACCGCGGCTCATGAATCAGTGCCCGAGCGATCATCAAACGGCGTTTCATGCCCCCCGACAACGACCGCGACGGCACATCGCGCTTGTCCCACAGCCCCAACTGGTTGAGGTATTGCTCCGCGCGCTCCTTGGCGATCTTCGCGGGGATACCGTAATAACCGGCTTGGGTCACGACGATATCGAAGGTCTTCTCGAACTGGTTGAAGTTGAACTCCTGCGGCACCACGCCGATCGAGCGCTTGAGTGCCGCCGGCTGTTTATCCAGATCATGGCCAAAGATGCTGACGCTTCCGCTGGTCTTGTTGACCAGCGTCGAGAGGATGCCGATGGTGGTCGATTTGCCGGCGCCGTTCGGGCCAAGCAATGCGAAAAAGTCGCCTTCGGCTACATCGAGGTCAATGCCGTTGAGGGCCTGAAAACCGTTGCCGTAGGTCTTGGTAAGCTGCCGGATGGACAGAGCAGAACTCATAGAAAGTCTTTGCACCCTATTGATACAGAAGAATGACAAGGGGCTGCGCGCTAGCGATACAACCGCCGTGAAGAAGGTTTCTTGTGTAGACCGAGCGACGCGTTGCGCCCGGTAGACGTTGCTGAATAAGACAATGCTGACGCGGGCGGCGCCACAAGTACAGTGACGCCTGTTAATAGTAGCTATCAGGTCAACGCGGTCATCACCGCCAAACGATAAGCCGGCCGGGCCTTCAGCCGCTCGTACCAAGCCTCCAGATGGGGCATGGACGTGCGCTCGATGGGCATTTCGAACCAGGCATAGGCAAAACTGCCCAGCGGGATGTCACCCATGCCGAACTCGCTGCCAGACAGATATGGCTGCGTCGCCAGCGCTTGATCGGCCATGGTCAGCAACTGCGTGCAAACATCCCGCGCGCCATTGATCGCCGTCCAGTCCTGCTCGGCCGGCTGAGTGCGCAATACACCCCAGAACACATCCCGAAAGGGCCCGGCAAGGGAAGAGGTCATCCAGTCCATCCAGCGATCGGCGCTGGCACGTTGACGCACATCGATCGGCAGCAATGCACTGCCCCGGCCATCGCGATTTACCAGATAACGCACAATGGCATTCGATTCCCAAAGCACAAAACCATCGTCTTCAATCACCGGCACGCGGCCATTGGGGTTCATGGCTCGGTAACTTGGCTCATTGACCACTCCGAAGGCGCCCCCGGCATCGATCCGCTCGTAGGCCAACCCCAACTCTTCTGCGCACCACAGCACTTTGCGAACGTTACTGGAATTGGCGCGTCCCCAGACCTTGAGCATGTTGTTCTCCTTGTGAAGTCATCCGACCAGTGTACGCGGGTGGGGTTCAGAGAACACGCTGCCAGGGAGGGTTTCATCTCAAGAGTGCTGCGCGGTTACCGAGGTCGGGGCATCGAGCGCGGCAGTTGAACGGGCGCTCGCCTGCTCGACCAGCCACCGGTGAAAGATCATGCCGTTGGTGCTCTCCGCAAGCGCCACAGGCGACAACAACATGTAATGAGAACCATCGCGCACGAAGCCGAATGGGGCGATCAATTGCCCACTGCTCAACTCCCCCTCGACCATCAGGCGGGACGCCAGTGTGAAGCCCTGACCGGCTACGGCAGCCTGGATGCACAGGTAGAAATGCTCGTACTCCAGTGATGTTGTTTGCGGTCCGGCTATGTTCTGGCTGTCGAACCAATGCTGCCAAGCCGAAGGTCTGGATTGAGTAACGAGTAAACAGGCCCCCTCGAAACCTGGAAGGGTGGCCTGGCCCTGCGGTGCACATACAGGCCCTACCCACTCCTCGCAGACAGGCGCTGAATAAAGCGACTCCCCCCAGTGAAAATCATTACGGCGAATCGCCAGATCGACACCCGACCTGGTGAAATCGATGGGGCCACCCGCAGTCAGCAACTGCACTTGTATCGCCGGATACCTGCGCTTGAAATCAGGCAACCGCGGGATCAGCCATTTCATGGCGATGGTCGGCTCGCAGGACACCACCAGCACGTCCTCACGTGCCGCCCGTTGCAGGCGATACACCGTGCTTTCCAACTGCTCGAACATGGGCGCCGTGACGTTGTACAGCCTCTTGCCGGCAGCGTTTAGAAAAACCGCGCGGTTGCGGTGATCGAACAATTCCAAACCAAGAGCCTCTTCCAACAGACGTATCTGCCGACTGACCGCCGCCTGGGTGACGTTCAGTTGCTGCGCCGCCTGAGCGAAGCTTGTGGCCTGCGCTGCACTGTTGAAAAAACGGAAGGCAGTCAACGGTGGAAGGCTCATATAGACAACGATAACTATTGGATTTCGACAACTATAAATTGCTTTTTGCCAATTATGCAACTTGGGACAATAGGTGCTTGTGCAAGACCCTCACGACTTCAAGGAATCGAAGCCGCCATGAAAACAATAATTCAAAATATTTCTAGCCGACGCGCTTCAGAAACAATTCAAATGAAACAAAGTGTAACCGAGGCCATATCTAGAAAACTGGGAAGTGAAGATTTCACCTTCTTGTCCGGGCACACGCTGTACACATTGCTATTGGATGAAGCTACCGACCTGCACGAGGCTTGGGCCCGCTTCAAGGATAGCTGGAGCAGATTGAAGCGCGACACTTTCATGGCCGACGGTGGAAGATACAGACTTAGACGACACGCTATCTACAGGATGACGACGCACGACGGGGTCATTTTACCCATCGCCTACAGACCTCATTATCAAAGCCTCGACCATAACGGGCTCAATGGGGGAGTGGCACGTTATTTCTCGCCCATCGAATCTGCAACCTGCAGCAACCAGGTCCTGAATAAAATACTGACTCTGTGCGGGGACGTCTTCTGCAACCTCGCGCCTGGGTGCGACTGGCATATTGAAGTGCATCAATTTCGTATTGTCACGTGCGGGGCCGCTGCCTCCCCCACTCCAGAGGGTGTACACCGCGACGGCGTCGACTTCGTCTTCATGATGATGATTGACCGCCAGCAGATCAATGGCGGCGCTACCTTTCTCTACGATCAATCCGGAGCAATGCTTCATCAACATACCCTTATGGACGCCATGGAGTCGGCATTTATCAATGATCAAAGCATCTTTCACGGGGTAAGCCCGATCATACCTGCGTCCCCAGACAGTTACGGATATCGCGACATGTTGGTCATCACGTTCCGTAAAGCCTGACCCTCCCGAATACTTGAAACCTGAGAAACCTTATGAACGAGCTCTATGCCGTAATACTGATAACCCTACTGGCCGTCATCAGCCCCGGGCCTGATTTTGCCATGATCACCCGCAACAGCTATGCGTTTGGTCGCCGTGCAGGCCTGATGTCCTCACTGGGCATCGCTTTCGGCGTACAAGTTCATGTCGTGTATACCGCATTGGGCATTGCGGCATTCATTACCGGTTCTCCTGCCATTTTCATCGTGGTAAAAATTGCCGGCGCGGCTTACCTTATTTATCTGGGAGTCACAACTTTCATCACCCACTCGCCCACAGTTCCAGACGAGCCGGTAGCCAAAACCATTTCGCAATGGAGCGCATTCAAGATGGGTTTTCTCACCAATGCACTTAACCCCAAGACAATGTTATTCGTGATCGCGGTCTATACCCAGGTTTTACATCCTTTCAGCCCGCTTCACAGTTATCTCTATTATGGTTTTTTCATATCAGCCATTCATTGGTTATGGTTCAGTTTAGTGGCAGTGTTTTTCTCGAGTAGCAGACTGCGAGACAAGCTGCTGCAACATCGCCGCGTACTGGACGGCGTTATCGGCAGTGCATTGGTCGCGCTGGGTGCAAGCTTGCTGGTGCCTGAGGCCGTTTTGCTGATGTAGGCGGCGCGAAACTCGGCTGGCCACGACAAATCCCGAAACACTCGAACTCCCCGAAGCCCGCAGGGTCACTACACTGTCGCCATACCTGTCGTCACGGAGGAATGCATATGCTGCTGTTGTGGTTGGTCGTACTGGTCATCGGCCTTGCCTGGCTGGCCCATCGGCGGGTCGATGCGGTGCCGGCATTAGGCATCGTCGCTGTCTATCTCATTGCCATGGGTATCTTCACCCACGGCCACAGCGCCATACGTGCAGTAGTCCTGGCGGCATTGTGGATCCTGCTGGTCGCCGCAGCCGGATTCGTGCTTCTGCCGGACTTGCGCCGCACGCTGTTCAGCGCGCGGCTGTTCGCCTGGTTCCGGAAAACACTACCGCCGATGTCGGTCACTGAACGTGAAGCGATCGATGCGGGCACCGTGTGGTGGGATGGCCAATTGTTCAGTGGACGGCCGGATTGGCAACAACTGCTCAGCTACCCCAAGGTACAACTGACCGAGGAGGAACAGGCATTTATCGACGGCCCGGCAGAAGAGCTTTGCGCCATGGTCAGCGACTGGCAGATCGGCCAGGACATGGACCTGCCTCCGGAGGCCTGGGCGCATATCAAATCCAACGGTTTTTTCGCCCTGATCATTCCAAAGGAATATGGCGGCAAGGGCTTTTCGGCCTATGCACACTCACAGGTGGCGATGAAACTGGCCACCCGCAGTGGCGACCTCGCTTCCACGGTGATGGTGCCCAACTCCCTTGGTCCGGCCGAACTGCTGTTGCATTACGGCACCGATGAGCAGCGCAGCTATTACTTGCCTCGCCTGGCGCGGGGTGAAGACATACCCTGCTTCGCACTTACCGGCCCGCTGGCAGGTTCCGATGCCGGTGCAATGCCCGATACCGGTGTCATCTGCAAAGGCCAATGGCAAGGCGAAGAAGTGGTCGGCCTGCGCCTGAACTGGGAGAAGCGTTACATCACCCTCGGGCCGGTCGCTACCCTGCTCGGCCTGGCCTTCAAGGCGTATGACCCTGAACATCTGCTGGGCAAACAAGACGATCTAGGTATCAGCCTTGCGCTGATACCCACCGATACCCCCGGTGTCGAGATCGGCCGTCGCCATTTGCCCTTGGGGGCGGCGTTCATGAACGGCCCCAACTCCGGCAAGGACGTGTTCATCCCGCTGGAATACCTGATCGGCGGCCAGGACATGCTCGGCAAAGGCTGGATGATGCTGATGAACTGCTTGTCCGTCGGCCGCTCCATCTCGCTACCCGCTGTGGGGACAGGCGCCGCCAAGTACACCAGCCTGGTCACAGGCCAATACGCGCGCGTGCGGGAGCAGTTCAATGTGCCGCTCTCGGCTTTCGAAGGCATCCAGGAATCGCTGGCCCGCATCGGCGGCAACGCCTGGCTGATGGACAGCGCGCGAATGCTCACCGCCAACGCCGTCGATCTGGGCGAAAAGCCCTCTGTGCTCTCGGCCATCCTCAAGTACCACCTGACCGAGCGTGGCCGCGAGTGCATCACCCACGCCATGGACGTGCATGGCGGCAAGGGCATCATCATGGGCCCCAACAACTACCTGGGCCGTAACTGGCAAGGCGCGCCAATTTTCATAACGGTTGAAGGGGCCAACATCCTCTCGCGCAACCTGATGATCTTTGGCCAAGGGGCTATTCGCTGCCATCCTTTCGTACTGAAGGAAATGGCCCTCGTCTCGCGGCCCGATCAAGACCAGGCGCTGGTGGAGTTCGATCAGCTGTTGCTCAAGCACATCGGTTTCGCCCTCAGCAATGCGGGCAGCACCATCGCCCTGAATCTCGGTCTTGGGCACTTCGAACGGCGCCCCGGCAATGCGATCAGCCAAGTGTATTTCCGCGCCCTGGACCGCCAGGCCGCTGCGTTTGCCATGCTCGCCGACCTCAGCATGATGCTCCTCGGCGGCGAACTGAAACGCCGCGAACGCCTCTCGGCCCGCCTGGGCGATGTGCTGAGCTATCTCTATCTCGGCTCGGCAGCGCTCAAGCGTTATCACGACCTGGGCTCTCCGGAGCACATGGTGCCGCTGCTGCGCTGGGCCATGGCAGAAAGCCTGGGCAAGGCTGAACACGCACTCGAACAACTGATGCGCAACTTCCCGAGCCCGGTGCTCGGCTGGCTGCTGCGCCGCATCGTCTTCCCGTTCGGTCGCCGCCATACCGGCCCTACCGACAGGATGGACGCAGACGTGGCGCAAGTGCTGGGCCGCGCCCCTGGCGATGCAACTCTGCAGGAACTGCTGACGGGCTGCTATCAGCCCCAGGACCCGAACGACGCGGTCGGCGCCTTGCACGATGCAGTAACACAGTTGAACGTTGCCCTGCCCCTGCACAAGAAACTGCATCAGGCTGCCAAGGCCGGACAACTCAAGCCCGTGCTGGGCCAATCGCTCATCGACTCGGCCTTGGAGGCTGGGGTACTGCAGGCCGGGGAAGCCCAGACGCTGCACCTGGCCGAAGCTGCCCGGCGCAAAGTTATCGACGTCGACGACTTCAGCAAGGACGAGCTTCTCCCAACCGAAGGACGGATTCGCTGACGACAGCGGGCGCGCAGAGACGTATACTCCCGCGCCCGTTTTGCTCAAGAGGACCCCACCATGGCCACCCCAATCATCGAACACCACCTGGTGCTTCTGGACCATCTGCGTACCATTCTGGTCGCTCTGGGTGAAGCGGACCAGGTGCCGGAAGAAAGCCATGCGCTCTTCCTCGAGCGCTACGACGAACTCCGCGCCCTGCTCCCGATTGATCCGATTGAAAGCCAATATCTGGGGCAGGATCTGATTTGCCAGGTGATTCAACGTTATCCGCAGATTGCGCATTTGATCCCGCGGGATTTGCTGTGGTTCTTTGCTGGGGACTGCCTGCATTACATGCCGGATGACGAGATTGCTTTGTATCAGGCGCTGGAAGAGCGACGGTATGACGCTGAGCAGAATGATGAGCCCTTTGATTGGAATCAGGAGAAGCAGTTGTTGGCGATGGCGGTGGATGGTAGCAAACACTGACTTGCTTGTTAGCCACCCATAGGCCTGAAACTTGCGGGCGGCTAACGAAACGTACCGCTGCGCAACGCAGCGCGTACGCTTCCAGCTATACCGCCCCTTTGCTTCAGCACCTCCTTACATGGCGCTACTCTTGGACAAACCAGACTGTGCCTGCGTCGAAATTGGCTGACCAAGCAAGGTGCGCGGTAACATGAAGTCCTTGAATGGCTGCTGCGTAATAGGGTTCGACGCCTTCTCCGAACTTAGCTGATAACGCATCATGCCGTCGCCCGTCCTGAAACTCAGGTCCACGCTAGTCGGGGTGCGGCCATTTAGGGAGCCACGGCTTAAAAGGCGAAACATTGACCAGGGGCCACGGTACTCCAGGCTACTGCTGTTGCCATTAAGCTTCAGCAAAGTGAGATTGCTGCGGACCCGCTGGTTCAAGGTATTCGGCCAGATCACTCCCGTGATCAGGCTGGGGCCATGGGTGTAGGAAATCAGTTGCCCATCAAGATCCAGCAGGCTGGTCCGTTGGTTCGCGCTAAGCCCTAAGGGCTCGATGCTGAACTGCACGCTCAGACTGCCTCGGTGATCAAAAAAGGTTTCACGAATACGATCCGCAGCCTCTAATTGATCAATCACATCGGTGCGTATGAGATAACCGCCGTGGCGTTCGGAATACAGCGCGTCAAGGTTGTCTTTGATAAAAACCTTGAGGTACTGATCCTGGAATTGTTGCAATCGCCCCTTAGGGCCGAAGAACGCTTCGAAGTCTTCCAAAGAAGCATCAGGTGCGTGAACGACGAACGGGTAGCGACTGGCCAGGCGTTGCTGGAAGAAACTGTAAACCTCTGTGTCCCATCGGCGTTCGAGTTCGCGTAAAGCCTCGATAACCAATACCTGGGATGTTTGATCAGCCAGCGTTTTGACCTGTTGCCTGATGGGCTCAGGCAACCCCGTAGCAACTCGCTTCAAATTTGCAATAGGGTCAGGACCACTCATCGAGAAGCGCTGCCGCACCAACTGCAAGGCAGACTTTCCGCGGTCCGGGCTATCCTGAACAGCTTTTGCATAATCGTGGACAGCGATGATCGCGGCGAGAGTTTCGTCGTAATAGCTTGGCCGCTCGCCTTTTTGCTCCAGCATTTCACTTAGGGGCGCAAAAGCGCGACGTATGCCAATGGCTTGTTGCTGATCGCGATTCAACTTCGCGCTCATTGCCGCGCCCGCTTCAGCGAGTGCCGCCTCGGGTATCACTGGATAGATCACCGTGTTATCGCGCACCGTTTCCAAAAGCCTGCGCAACGGTGCCGCGGGTCCGGTGATGTGCTCCAGTACCGACACACCATGGCTCAAATCGCGAAAATCCGCGACGACAAACTCGTTCAAGGCCCTTCGCCAACTATCTATGTAGTCGGCGCTGTAAAGATTGCGGATACGCTCGGTCAATGCATCACGGTCGGCATCCGAATAATCCAGCTGGCGACGTTCGCCCAGCGCCCAAAGGTCGATCATGGCCAGATCCGTAATCTGCTGAGTGCGAGGCTCGAAATAGTCTCTGAAGGCTTTTGCCGTCAATATTGGCGCCAGCAAGATGCCCTCAGGCGCCCGAGCATCATCGGAGGCTCGCCGATAAACCACATCAAATACGGGCCCCACCTGACCACGCAAATCCAACCCGGCATGCAAATGCTCTTCTGCCTGTTGCTTTAGGCTGGAGTACACCCGCTGCTGAAGCGGTACCTTGCGCAACACCTGTTGTACCTCAGCGATACGCTGTCGAAACTGCGGTAAATCAGTATCGGCGTATGCCAAGGCGTATTTCAGGTGGCGCATCAAATCACGTTGCAATTGCCCTTGGCCGGGATATGCAGACTGCCATTGACGGGCCATCCACTCTTCGACCCATTGAGCTCGGCGGTTCTGTCGGTCTTCGATCATCCGATAGACCCGCAATGCTGCAATCTGCTGCTCACTGCCATCAGGAACCGCGTTCATGGTCTCAACTAAGCCCATCGCAAGCGACGGCAAAAAACGTCGAGACAAGAGACTCAGATAGGTTTCATCGACCATCGGACCAATCGAACGGCCTTGATAGAGCCCAAAATCTTCCACCAGTGGCCAGGCGGACCGATAGTCCCCAAACACTAAAACAGCGTCACGAATCTGGTTCAAAGGCACCAGCAAGTTACGCCCAGTAGAATCCAGGCCCTCATCTACTTCACGCTTGCTGAACTCCTGACTTTGAGTCAGAACACTGAGCGCTTTGCTCCTGTTGATATCGAAGGAGCGATACCACCCCCCTAGTGCCACCGCGCCCACAAGCAGACCAACAGCTGAACTGACCCATCCAAGACGGCGCTTGTTTCGCGAAACCTTGACGTTATCCCCAGCCAAACCTGCCTCGGGATATACCACCCGCTGAAAAAGCTGCTGAGCGAAATAAACCAGCGCCTGACCTCGTGGCTTACTATCACTCAGCGGAGCTTTTACCTTATAAGGTTCGGCTGCGGCGCGGAGAAACGCGTTGTTTATCTGCCCCTGCTGAAGCACGGAAGACAGGTACAAGCCTCTTACCAACGCTGGGGTAGTGAACCGATCACTTGCCAGCGCCTCACGCAAGAAACTCATCAGCGCCGGACGCAGCCCAATCAATTGCGCCTGCAACGACAGAAGACGTTGACGCTGCTCAGGGCAAGTCAACACGCACATGCTGTCTAGCATCTGTTCTTGCGAGACTGCGATCAGTTGATCATAGCAAGAAGCAAGTTCGTCCAGCCACGCGTCGAATGACGTCGCATCCAACTTGAACGTGAATCCGAACATTTTTTCACGCTGAGAGACGGTCATGCGCGCGAACAACTGATCAAAGCCATCGAGCAAATCGAACTTGGTCAGCATCACATACAGAGGCAAGCGTGAACCTAACCGAGTACTGAGTTCATAAAGTCGTGTCCGCAGTACATGCGCCAACGCTGTGCGTTGTTCGGGGCTCGAATGCAGCAAGGAGCCGATATCGACAACCAGCACCAGACCGTTGAGAGCACGACGACTACGGTTGCGTATAAGCCAGCCAAGCAAACTCTCCCAAAGTTTTGCCTGAGTGCCCGAGGGCAGCACAGGACGTATCTTGCCGTCTGGACTCTGAGATTTGACAGCAGCCGCTTGTTGGGTAATGAGCTCACCTGGGGGGTCGATAATGACCGCATGGTTACTGATCCACCAATCCACAGGATAGGCAAGGTCCTCGTCCTGACGACTGAGGGCCTGAGCTTTGCTGATACGGGTAAGCGAAAAACTTTGATCCGAACCGGTGATGAAGCTGGTCTTCCCAGCATCCTCTTCCCCCAGAACCAGATACCAGGGCAACTTGTACAGCGCCCGCCGGCCACCCGCATTGTCAAGATAGTTCGCCAACCCACGATCGAGCGCTTGCTCCTGAGCGCGCACAAAAGGCAGGCTGGCGTCCGTCTCGATAGCATCATCATATTGACGCTGAGCCTGCAACCGACGAAAGCGCGACCGCAGCCAGATCGACCAGCATATAAGCGGCAAGAGCACTACCAGCAAGCTGGCGATACTTTGATGCGCCACACTGGCCAAGGGATGCTGCCCACGCCAGGTCCAATGCGGGCCGAGCCACCAGATGGCAAGTAATAGCAAAAGCGCACCGACCCCAAACAATAAAGGCATGGCCGTCAGGGTTTGTGTTGCGATTGGCAAACCCCATCGACTCAAGTGTTTCCAATAATTCCTCATTGAGGTCTCCTACTCCTTATTGTTGTCAACCAATGATGACGGAGCCGAGTATTGCTGCAGCTTCAGATATACCTCGGGCTCCCACGTGTGCGCAGTCGTGGCCTGCATGGTTCGAGCAACACTGGCGCATAGATCCTGGGCTAGCCAGGACACACCACGGGCGGCCAGCAAATCAGCAGCAATCACCGTCGTATGGCAACGCTCCCGCGGGGAGCGATAGTCCACTTGGGCAGCTTGCAGTCGCAGTAATACCGCCTCAACGCCATCGGTATCCATTTGCCCAATCAGCTCTTCATGCAGAGAGTGAAACTCCTGGGAAATGGCACATTGGCTTTGTTGTGGCTCCGCTCCCTTCAACCAGGCAAGGCTCTGATCATCGACAAAGGCAGTGCCGTCGCTGAAACACAACTGCTGCAATGCAGGTAAACGCCTGACGAAGCGTGCGGTTGCACAGCGAATCGCTTCCGCCACTTCATTCATTGCCAAGCGTGTAGCAATAGTCGCTGCCAGATAGCTACCTCGAACCCAATACGGAGCAGCCGTGACGCTTTTCTCCACCCTCAGCAACAGGGCAGCGTCGATGGCAGTGCTGGATATCGCCTCCTCATAAACCAAAGCGATATCGACAGGGACCGCCATCAATTCGGTCCGGCGATCCCGATTCGCCACGGGTGCCATCTGGATATGCGCCCACAATCCAAAACGCCTTAGTTGGTAGCCGGTGGGGTCGTAGAGGTCTTGTTGATTGATGTACTCGGCCATGCCTAGGACGGCACGGCGCGTCTCTCGTTCGTTACCGAGTGAAACGCTGGTTTTGGCGGGGCGCAATACCTCAGCGAGTTTAGCCGTACTGGTTTCAGGTTCGGCCAGTTCTGTGGGCGTCTCCTTCACTACGCCGCCTGCGGGCTCAGCAGATTTGCGCAGTAACCGCTCCAGTTCCTCAAGAGCGGTGACATCGAGTTGCAACGCAGCGCCATGCAGCAACAGACGTGCAAGTGCCTGTTGTGCTACCGCAGCACATATCTGGGAATAACTGAAACGATCCAAATGAGGCACCGCTTCGATAAAACGTTTCAATAACACTCCGACCAGCTTCCGCTTACCGAGAAAACCAGTCGGGCCGGGCTTTGGATGGGCGCTTTCCCAGTAGTGCTCGACCATGCCAGCCAACAGTTCCAGGGAACGACACCATTGCTCCCAGGCGCCGCAACGCAACCATGCGACACTCAAATGCCCAGCGATACGAAAATGCTTGCACTGAAGACTCAGGTATTGGCGGGAAGCTTCTTCGATGAAGAGCCAGTCAATGGAGGCCTCATGCAGCCCACCCAGTTTGACCATTTCCTGATCGATGGCCTGGTAGGT
>CAJCIO010000054.1 GCA_903970465.1 Gammaproteobacteria bacterium | reverse complement strand
CTTCACCTAGACGAAAAAGTGCGAATGTAAACAGAACGATGACGACAAGCTCCATCTTGAAATAAGCACTCGCTTCGGTATCAGAAAGACGTACTCGCCAACCCGCCAAAGCCCTGAAATGCCTGGATATACTTGTCAGGCTTTGACTCTTCAATAGCAGCGCCTCCCTCTCCAACCTGTGATTCAAGCGCGTGTTAAGACTATATGATCGACGAGCGAGCCCGCGGCTGATCAATCCAAGAGGGATGACCAGTGTGAGACTGGTGAATGCAATGAATGGCTCAAACCAGAACAAAGCACAGATCGAAATGACTATCGCGACAATGTTCAGCAGCAGCGCGGGAACATCACGTTCCAGAAACGTAATGTACTCCCTCGACAGGGATATGCGAGAAGCGACGATGGCAGGGTCAATCCTCCTTTTGTAGGATTGCTCGGTAAGGTGTGTCGCGAGATCGGTATAGACCTTTGTGAACGCCCGGGTATCGACTAGCTTGGCTGCCACTTCGAGCAGCAACGTGGTGAAGTGGCAGGCAATCAGCCACAGGATGGACCAATAATTTTGTTTTAGAACGCCATCGATCGCCAATGCAGTGGCCAGGGGGTAAAGGTGGCCACACATACCGCCGGCGATTGCTAAAGAATATGAAAGAGATAACCGTCTTTTGTTATTAACCAGCGCAGCACAGATCAACTTATTACAAGAAAACAACATGGTTGACTCTTATTTTATGGGAGACCCTTATTACAAACGCTGGAAACCCTAGCGGTAGAGACCGCCTAAGTCAAGCAGCGGCCCCGAAACAGCCAGATCAACCTAGGGCGCATTTCAAGAACGGCTCCGTAGCACTTCGAAACAAACTCAAAATCTGTAACTTGATATTAAAAACATGGACATATCGAGCATCACTTTCTTAAAGCATTTACCTCACTGATTTTTCGTATGCTTTGTGGCCGCCCGTTCTTGAGCAAGGAAGCTCCTCCATGTTGATACCTCTACGCATAGGGCTTGCCGCGTGCCTTCTGACTATCATTGCCCACGTCCAGGCCAGCCCTTGCCCCAAGTGGGAAGCAAGCCGCGCCGCCACCGAAATCCTCACTCTCCAAGCCCGCCTGGCCGACTGGGACGACCGCTACCACCGCTTCGGCGAATCGACCATTCCCGACGAGCTCTACGATCAATCTCGCCTGCAGTTGAACACTTGGCAACAGTGCTTCCCCGCCAGCAGCGGGCCTGACAGATTACCCTTGGCCACCGCAGGCGGGCCGATCAAGCATCCCATCCCCCATACCGGCGTCGACAAGCTCGCCAACGAGGCGGCGGTGCGTCGCTGGCTCAAAGGCCGTGAAGATATCTGGGCGCAACCCAAGATCGATGGTGTGGCGGTGACGGTGGAGTACCGCAAAGGTCACCTGCATCAGGTGTTGAGTCGGGGCAACGGCAGCCATGGGCACGATTGGACACGGCCAGCCAAATCCATCGCGGCGATCCCCGCGGTGCTGCCGCAGCCGATCGATCTGGTACTACAGGGCGAGTTGTACTGGCGGCTGGACGAGCATGTTCAGGCCAATTCGGGCAGCAGCAACGCTCGGGGCAAGGTTGCCGGGTTGATGGCCCGCAAGGTGCTGAGCAAGGAGCAAGGCTCGGTCGTGGGACTGTTTGTCTGGGATTGGCCTGCGGGGCCAGAGCGACTGCTGGACAGGCTCGCGGGGCTCAAGGCGCTGGGGTTTCCGGAGTCTGCGGCCTACACCGAGCCGGTCAAGAGCTTTGAGGACGCCGCCCGCTGGTACAACCATTGGCACACAGCCACCCTGCCCTTCGCCAGCGACGGGCTGATCCTGCGTCAGGGCCAGCGGCCACCGGCCGAACGCTGGAAAGCCAAGGTGCCTCACTGGATCGCGGCGTGGAAATACCCGGTTGCGCAAGCCCTGGCGACAGTGCGCGATGTCACTTTCAGCATCGGCCGGACCGGGCGGATTACTCCGGTGCTGGAGTTGCAGGCGGTGCAACTGGATGATCGTCAGGTCCGCCGTGTGAGCATGGCCTCGTTGCAACGCTGGCAGACGCACGATGTGCAGCCCGGCGATCAAGTCGCCGTCGACCTGGCCGGGCTGACCATTCCGCGTTTCGCCGGAGTGATCTGGCGCAGTCCCGCGCGCACGCTCGTCAGTGCACCTGATCCGGAGCACTATCATCCGCTCAGTTGCTGGCGCGCCACCGCCGAGTGCGCTCAGCAATTTCGAGCACGACTCACATGGCTCAGCGGCAAGCAAGGTTTGAAAATAGCGCACATCGGCCCCGGCGCCTGGGAAACTTTGATTGCCAGCGGCAGGGTGGAAGGGCTGCTGGACTGGCTGGCGCTGGATGCCGACGGTTTACAGGACATACCTGGCATCAAGGACGCCAGCCGTCGGCGCTTGCTGGACGCCTTCGCCCTGGCTCGTGAGCAGCCGTTCGACCAGTGGCTGACGGCGCTCGGCGCACCTTCGGTGAAAGCCTTGCCGAGTCAGGTCGACAACCCCGTGAGTGGCAGCCGCTGGCAACAGCTCGTCGCTTTCAACCAGGAGCAATGGCAGGCGGTTCCGGGTATTGGAACCTTGCGTGCACAGCAATTGAAGGACTTTTTCAGTCACCCCGAGGTTCAGCGATTAGCCCTACAACTGAATGAGGCAAAGGTCGAGGGTTTTTACTGAAAAGAGTGGTTTTCAGTCTTGTCCTAAAGACGGCAGCAGCCTCATGGTCTTCAATAGAAACACTTTCACCCGAGGATCCATGATGAAAACCTTGTCTTTTGTAGCACTGCTTGCAGCATGTGGGCTGTTCACGCCTGTCGCACTCGCTACGGACCCTACTGCCCTGAAAGGCTGCGCCGCCAAGAAAGCCAATCTGCAAACTCAGATCGACTACGCTCGCGAGCACAACAACAGTCATCAGCAAGCAGGTTTGCAGAGCGCGCTGGATGCAGTCAAAGCCCATTGCACCGATGCGTTGCTGCGTCAGGAGCGGGAAAAGACGATCTCCGAGGCCAAGCATGAAGTGAGCGAGCGCCAAGCGGATCTGGCTGAAGCTACCAAGAAAGGCGATGCCGACAAGATCAGCAAGCGCCAGGCGAAGCTGGCTGAATCGCAGAAGGAGTTGCAGGACGCGATGAGCGAGCTGAACAAGTAATCAGCGATGATCTTCAGGCCGCCTTCGCCGCCGAACGCGCACCTTTGCTCCCACAAAAGCACGGTATACATCTGTGGGGCAGGGTTTGCCCGGGAATGGACCGGTAAGCTCATCCCAAACGCCGGGCCAATAATTCGATCAATTCGGCGACACTATCAAATTCTCGATCAACCGTCGGCAGCGGTGGCCGAGCCAGTACCAGCACGGGAATATGACGCTCGCGGGCTACTTGCAGTTTAGGCTCAGTGGCGCTGCTGCCGCTGTTCTTGCTGATCAACACGTCAAAGTCGTTGGCGGCGAACAGCGCGCGTTCTTCGTCCAGCTGGAATGGCCCCCGCGCGCCGATGATGTGGCAGCGGCTGTTGCCCGGGTGCTCGTCCAGCGTGCGCAGAGTCCAGAACTGTCCCTCGGGAATCTCGTGCAGGTACTGCAGCGGTTCGCGGCCCAGGGTGAAGAAGGGCCGCT
>CAJCIO010000053.1 GCA_903970465.1 Gammaproteobacteria bacterium | reverse complement strand
CGCCCGCGAAGAGGGCCGCAAGCGCACACTGAAGCTTCACCAAAATCCGACCATTACCGTCGGATTTGGTTAATTTTTGTGCTATATTCCGCGCCCGCGTTTTTCCATCTGTAGCCAACACGGTCATCGACATGCAAGCAGCCAAGCCGCTTTTCGACTATCCCAAGTACTGGGCCGAATGTTTCGGTCCCGCACCTTTCCTGCCCATGAGCAGGGAGGAGATGGATCAGCTTGGCTGGGATTCCTGCGATATCATCATCGTCACCGGTGATGCGTACGTGGATCACCCGTCGTTCGGCATGGCCATCATCGGCCGCCTGCTGGAGTCCCAGGGCTTTCGCGTGGGCATCATCGCCCAGCCCGACTGGACCAGCAAAGACGACTTCATGAAGCTCGGCGAGCCGAATCTGTTCTTCGGCGTTGCGGCTGGCAACATGGACTCGATGATCAACCGCTACACCGCCGACAAGAAAGTCCGTTCCGACGACGCCTACACCCCCGGTGGTCTGGCCGGTTCGCGGCCGGACCGCGCCAGCCTGGTGTACAGCCAGCGCTGCAAGGAAGCCTACAAGCACGTGCCGATCGTGCTGGGCGGTATCGAAGCCTCGCTGCGCCGCATTGCCCACTATGACTACTGGCAGGACCGAGTGCGTCATTCGATCCTGATCGACGCCTGCGCCGACATTCTCTTGTATGGCAACGCCGAGCGCGCCATCGTCGAAGTCGCCCAGCGCCTGTCCTACGGCCAGTCGATCGATACCATCACCGATATCCGCGGCACCGCGTTCATTCGCCGTGATACCCCGGAAGGCTGGTATGAAGTCGATTCGACGCGCATCGACCGTCCGGGCAAGATCGACAAGATCATCAACCCGTACGTGAATACCCAGGACACCCAGGCCTGCGCGATCGAGCAGGAGAAAGGCCCGCAAGAAGACCCCGACGAGCCGAAGGTCGTACAGATCCTGGCAAGCCCGCGCATGACTCGCGACAAGACCGTCATCCGCTTGCCGTCGTTCGAGAAAGTCCGCAGCGACGCCGTGCTCTATGCCCACGCCAACCGCGTGCTGCATCTGGAGACCAATCCCGGCAACGCCCGCGCCCTGGTGCAGAAACATGGTGAAGTGGACGTGTGGTTCAACCCGCCACCCATTCCCATGACCACCGAGGAAATGGACTACGTGTTCGGCATGCCCTACGCCCGCGTCCCGCACCCGGCCTATGGCAAAGAGAAAATCCCGGCCTACGACATGATTCGCTTCTCGGTGAACATCATGCGTGGCTGCTTTGGTGGCTGCACCTTCTGCTCGATCACCGAGCACGAAGGCCGCATCATCCAGAACCGCTCCGAAGAGTCGATCATTCGCGAAATCGAAGAGATCCGCGACAAGGTTCCGGGTTTCACAGGGGTCATTTCCGACCTCGGCGGCCCGACCGCGAACATGTATCGCATCGCCTGCAAGAGCCCGGAAATCGAATCCGCGTGCCGCAAGCCGTCGTGCGTGTTCCCTGGCATCTGCCCGAACCTGAACACCGATCACTCCTCGTTGATCCAGCTCTACCGCAGCGCCCGTGCCCTGCCAGGTGTGAAGAAGATCCTCATCGCGTCCGGCCTGCGCTACGACCTGGCGGTGGAATCGCCGGAGTACGTCAAGGAACTGGTGACCCACCACGTGGGTGGCTACCTGAAGATCGCGCCGGAGCATACTGAAGAAGGTCCGCTGAACCAGATGATGAAGCCGGGTATCGGCTCGTACGACAAGTTCAAGCGCATGTTCGAGAAGTACTCCAAGGAGGCGGGCAAGGAGCAGTACCTGATCCCGTACTTCATCGCCGCCCACCCCGGCACCACCGATGAAGACATGATGAACCTGGCGCTGTGGCTCAAGGGCAATGGTTTCCGTGCGGACCAGGTGCAGGCGTTTTACCCATCGCCGATGGCTTCGGCCACCGCCATGTATCACTCGGGCAAGAACCCGCTGCGCAAGGTCACCTACAAGAGTGACAACCTGACGATCGTCAAAAGCGAAGAGCAGCGCCGTTTGCACAAGGCCTTTCTGCGCTACCACGATCCCAAGGGCTGGCCGATGCTGCGTGAAGCGCTGGAGCGCATGGGGCGTGCCGACCTGATCGGCCCTGCCAAGCACCAGCTGATCCCGCTGCATCAGCCGGATACCGACAGCTACCAGAGTGCGCGGCGCAAGAACTCTACGCCCGCTGGTAGCCACAAGGTCGCCAAAGGCCAGAAGATTCTCACCCAGCACACCGGTCTGCCACCGCGTGCCGCCGATGGCAGCAAGCCGTGGGACAAGCGTGAAGAGGCCAAAGCGGCCGCCTTTGCCCGCAACCAGGAAGCCGCCAAGGCTCGCAAGGATGCCGGCAAAGGTGGCAAGGGCAAGGGCAAGCCTGCGCGTCAGCCGGTCCTGCCCCGCTAAAGTCTGAACTCAGGCCGGCCCTTCGAAGAGGTTGAAGTCGACGCCGGCCATGTCCGTCTTCAGGCCGTCCAGGCCGATGGTGCAAGACTGGCAGGTCGGGCGCACGGTAAAGGCGTCTACTGAGGCGATCGCGCCGTTGTCCAGTTCATCGGCCTTGATCCGTGTGACGATGTTGCGTTCCGAATCCAGCAGGCGCGTGTTGTCCTTGCCCGCTTGGTTGAGCGATCGATGCTGAATGTCTGGCAGGAAGAGCACTGAACTGGTGCTCGGCAGTGTGTCCGGTTGCGCGTTTATGTAGATTACGTTGTTGTGTTCGAGTCCTTCGGGCACGAGCTTCCAGCCCTGAGGCGCCTCGATGGTGCCTGCTCGCAGGGCGTCTTCCAGTTCCGCCAGTGGCACCCGTACCGCTGATTTTTCGCCGGACCAGGCGTAATATAGGCGGTTGGGCCGGGCTCTGTCGTTGAAGCGCACGTGAAGGTAGGCGAGGTTCTTGCCGGTATTCGTGCTGTTACGCAGTGTTTCGCGAGCACAGATGTTGTCAGCATCGAACAACGAATCCCGATACAGAATATTCAAGTCGACGGCGAGGCTCTCGCGCACGGCCAGGGGCGTCTCGGCGGTGATGCTGAAGCGGTAGCTGGCGGTATCCTTGGCATGGCTGATCATTCGGGTTTGCGTGTACTTGCAGAACAACGCTGCTTCGGCGGCCGAGGTGTGCATGTTGAAAGGCCCGCCGATGAACTGATCCAGATTCAGGTCGGGACGTTTGGTAAGGTCCTCTGCGATCAGTCTCAGGTCATCTGCCAGTTGCTGGGGAGTCAGCAGCGGTATGACCCGATGCGCTTCACCTGAGCCGTTGTGAATCAGCGCCAGATAGTCGTCTTCGGTAATCGGCCGATTGGCGACGTCGGGGCTCAGGTCCATGCGCTGCATCGCCAGCGAAGTGTCGCCAGGCGTGTAGTCGGCGCGGTAATACAGATTGTCGTCCGCGCGCACCACCAGCACCTTGCTGCTGGAAGTCTTGTACTGGGCTACTACGCCCGACACCGTGCGATTATCGGCAACACCGGCGAATACGCCGCCCTCTATGGTCACCTGCTTGAACAGGTCGTTGCCGCCGAGCAATTGCGCCTTGATGTTCGGCAGTGCATCGGCAGGCAGGTACTTTTTCTTGCCACGCACCGGCTTGCCGTTGTCACGCACCCTCCACAGGGCTTCGCTGTCGATGAATTTACCGGTGGGGTCGGCGCTGATCTTGCGATTGTTGAACCAAGGCATGATGTCCCTGCCCGATTCGGTCAGTACTTGCGTATCGACGAAGTCGGTATTGCGAAAGGCGTTGGCCTGGCAAGGGTCGGCTTCCAGTCCGCGCTTGGGTCGGCAGACCACCGGTGCAAAGTCGTCGGCGCGTTTGATCTTCGCCGTATTGGTGCGGCGCAGCACGTGGCTGTTGTCGGCCAGCACCTTGTGCTTGTAGCGCACCGCGCCCATGTCCAGATAGAGGTCATCTCCCCAGCGTATCCACACCTTGGTGAGGTCCGGATGCGGATCGGCGAAGCTCAGGCCGCCGCCCTCCTGTTTCAGTTTGATGGTCGCGGGGCCTCGCAGGCCGAGGTCGCCAGCGTCGTTGAGGCGCGTCAGGGCAGGCCCATAGGGCTTGCCACTCACGGGATCTGTCAGGTAGTCCAGCGGGCGAGCGCCCAGACGATCGTTGTAGACCAGCACGTTAGTGCGCGGCCCGACCGACTTCAGCTGGAAGCCTTGGGCCTTGAGTCTGGACGAGGTGGCCGCACGCCAGGCTTCCATGAAATCCTCGTCTGGCGTGAATAGCTGGACCGCCCTGCGTGGAATGGCCTTGAGGGTGCCGCGCAGGGAAACCAGTGCTGCCTTGGCAGCACCGTCGATCAGTGCCAGGCGTGCAGCGCCTCGGCCCGCACCCAACGCTCCGCGCCCTGCGAGCTTGCTCAAATCGACCAGCGACAGAATGGGGATCAGGTCCTTGCCGGTGCCGAGCAGGAAGCTACCGGCAACCTTGGTCGTCTGGATGAGGCTGCTGCGCAGTGCTCGGGTAGTCGTCAGCAGGGCGATGCGGGAAATCTGGGTAATGGCTTTGACGCCTGGCACGATGATCGCCAGCACGTCGAAGGCAATGCCCAGCAGCCCCAGGAAGACTTGCAGAACGTCGCCCCTGTTCAAGCCTTCTTTCACGTCTTCGATACTGCCCCAGAAGGGGATGACCCAACTCTTGAGGAATTCCAGCACATTGACGGGCGGGATGATCAGTTCATAGCGGGTCTGGCCTTTGGCATAGGCTGTGACCTCTTCATCGGAACCATAGATCAGGCTCGCCGACGCCTTCCTGGCGATGTGTTCAAGGCGCTGCTGACGCGCTATCTCACCTTGGTCGATGCGCTCGTCGACAGGGTGCTGGAGGCCCGGCTGCAGGAATCCGAACTGTAGCGCCAGCTCCACGTGACCTTGGGGGTTCAGGGCAGGCGATCTGCCAGTGGCGTGGGCCTGGAAGTCAAACCAGTCCTTCATGACCTTGCCCAATGGGAAATACCTGCGATCAAGGATGGGCAGGTCGGTACGTTTGATGATCTGCAGTGTGTTGGGCAGGACCTCGAAGGTTCGTGGCTGGTTGTTGTGGCGCGTCTGAATGACGAAGCCAAAGCGCGCCGGTGCGCTCAGCTCGACGGTGGTGAACTTGGCCTGTGGATTAAGGACCTCATGCAGCAGGTAGACCCTGACATCCCCGTCCATCAGCGCGGTCTGGTCGTCGAACGGCAGTTCACCGAGCAGGCGTTTGATAATCAGGTAGTACCCCTCGCGCATCTTGCGCAGCCAAGGGCCGAACTCTCGATTGAAGACGTCCAGGGCGCTGGGCGCGATGAATGTGCCTGTCCAAGGATAGAAGTACTCCGTGGCGTGGCCATGTACTGGATAGGGGTGCCACTGCCTTGGGTCGTCAAGGATGTGTGGCGGCGGCGGTGGCAGTGGTCGTGGCGGCGGCCGCAGGTGCTCGGGAATGGGGGGCGTGTCGATCAGGGGGACTGCATTTGGGTCTTTGACGACCTGCTCGGACGTGGGCTCCCAGCCACAGGACGCGATGACCTCCAGGGCCGGTACTCCGTGGCTGATGGGGTAGTCTTTGATGTCGACCGTTCCCCCTGCTGCGGGCATCGGTCGATTGACGTACAGCTGATCGGGTTTGATCCCGCGTTCCTGCAGCAGCCGATGAGCGATATCGAATCGTTTGGGCGGCGGTGCCGAGACATTTTCCAGCGCGACCTGCAAGGCGGCATCCTGATCGATATAGGTCTTGAGCATGCGCTGAATGTCTTCGCCATTGGGGGCGTCAGGAAGGGTGGGGGACAGGACCGGATCGACCCGCGCCCAGGACATCACCGCCGGTATCAGCGCCATGCCGATGACTTGCTGTTGCTCGGCGCTGGCCGCGAGGCCGACCTGCAGGGGATAGTCGGCCAGTTCCCGGTAGCTCATGGTCCGGGCTGCACCGGGTTGTATCGCTTCGGCCAGCTCGACACCGTGGCGGAACTGCACCCAGCGCGTGCTACTGCGGTACGGCAGATCGGCAGGAATACCCAGCACAGCGAAATCGCTCGGAAAGTGCTCCAGCAATGCCAGGTTGGCGACGATTGCGCCCTGACGTGAACGCACCCGCAAGTTGCGCAGCAAGTGACTCTGAAATTCACCGCGAATGTAATCGTAGCTCTGGCCAACGAATGCGCTGGACTGCAAGTCGAATCGGTCCAGATTGCCCTGTGGGTCCATGTGAATCCGTACGGCGGCAACCAGCAGTTTGACGTCCATCAGCCCCGATGCGACCTGGCTGCCGTCATTGCTCATCCAGCCTAGTGCATGGCGCAACCGGCTGGCCAGGTCAGCGGCGCGCGGAGTGGTCAGCGCCTTGACCAGTGCGGTCATCGGGTAGGCGCGAACGCTTTCGATCGGTGTGCTTGCCAGTTCGCGACCACCGATATGATCCAGCAGGCCAACCTGCGTGGGGGCGCTGCTCTGGGGCGGGCCGTCAGTGACGGGTGACAGAAAGGTTTCGATGGTTGCCTGAATGTCGTCAACGTCCACACTGTCGAGTACGTTATCGATATGAACGCCGTCGCGATCGGCCTTGAGCAGGGATGCTTCCAGGCCCTGCTTGACCAGGATCAGAGTTTTTTCGGCGGCTTCCAGGGAGCTCGGGATTTCCAGTTTCAGGGCTTGCAGTTCTTGTGCACAGTTGACGGTCAAATCTAGCGGCGATGATCCGGCGAGCGTCCAGAGGGCGGTAAGTGCAGGGTGGTTCCAGTTGCCCAGCGGGTGATGTTCGGCCGGGTCGACAGCGGTGGTCAGAGGGTGGGGATAGGGGATCATGGTCGTCTCCGTTCAAAACCTGATTAACTCCCTGCCCGCATCGATCCCGGTGGTAGTGAGATAAGCGCTGATCTCTCGAAAATTCTGCATGAGCACGATTTCTGTGCGAACCTTCAAGCGCCTTGGCTAAAAAGCACGGTTTTGGTGCCTGGCGCCGTCAGGCTCTCGTGAAAGGCCCGCAGGGCGCCGCATGGCATAAGTCTTGCGCATTGCATTCAACGTCCAGGTCTGCAGGAGGCACGCTGTGTCGATACATGTCGCGTTGCATCACATCACGCATTACCGCTATGACCGGGCCATTGAGCTCGGCCCGCAGATCGTCCGTCTGCGCCCGGCGCCCCATAGCCGCACACGCATCCTCTCCTATTCGCTGAAAGTACTGCCTGAAGAGCACTTCACCAACTGGCAACAGGATCCTCAGGGCAACTACCTGGCGCGCCTGGTGTTTCCGGAAAAAACCACCGAGTTCCGCGTTGAAGTGGATCTGGTCGCCGAAATGGCGATTTTCAACCCGTTCGACTTTTTCCTTGAGCCCTATGCCGAAAAGGCGCCGTTCACCTACAGCAAGGATGAACAGCACGAGCTCGGTTCGTATCTCGAAAAGCTGCCGCTGACGCCCAAGTTCAAGGCGTATCTGGACGGCATCAGCCGCGTGCCGATTCCGACCATCGATTTCCTCGTGGGACTCAACCAGAAGCTCAGCGAAGACATCCGCTACCTGATCCGCATGGAGCCCGGTGTGCAGACCCCGGAGCACACACTGACCGATGCGTCGGGCTCGTGCCGCGACTCGGCGTGGTTGCTGGTGCAATTGCTGCGTCATCTGGGCATGGCCGCGCGTTTTGTATCTGGCTATCTGATTCAGCTAAAAGCCGACCAGGCATCCCTCGACGGCCCTTCGGGCACCGACGTCGATTTCACCGACCTGCATGCCTGGTGCGAAGTCTATCTGCCAGGCGCGGGCTGGGTGGGGTTGGATGCGACCTCCGGCTTGTTCGCCGGCGAAGGTCACATCCCGCTGGCCTGCAGCCCCGACCCGACTTCAGCGGCGCCGATCAGCGGTTTGGTCGAGCCGTGCGAGGCAGAGTTTTCCCACGAGATGTCGGTGGAGCGCGTGTGGGAGGCCCCGCGGGTCACCAAACCCTACAGCGACAGCGAGTGGCAGACCATCCTCGCCCTCGGTGAGCACATCGACGGCGATCTGCAAGCCGGCGACGTGCGCCTGACGATGGGCGGCGAACCGACGTTCGTGTCGGTCGACGACCCCGATGGCGCCGAGTGGAACACCGCGGCTCTGGGCCCGACCAAGCGCAAGCTGTCAGCCGAGCTGTACAAGCGCATGCGCGACAAGTATGCCCCCGATGGCCTGGTGCACTTCGGCCAGGGTAAATGGTATCCGGGCGAGCAACTGCCGCGCTGGTCGCTCAATTGCTACTGGCGACTGGACGGCGAGCGCATCTGGAAGGATGAGCGCCTGGTCGCCGACGAGACCGAAGACTACGGTGCCACGGGCGAGACCGCGGGGCGCTTTCTGGCCTGCGTCGCCGAGCGCCTCAAACTGCCGACCCGCTACGTGTTCCCTGCGTACGAGGACAACTTCTACTACCTGTGGCGCGAAGGCGCGCTGCCCTCCAACGTCAAGGCCGAAGACCCGCGCCTCAAGGATGAAATGGAGCGCAAGCGCTTGCGCAGCGTCTTCACCCAGGGCCTGGACAAGGTCGTCGGCCAGGTGCTGCCGCTGGCGCGCACGGCGGCCGGTGATCAATGGCAGAGTGGGCGCTGGTACCTGCGCGATAACCATTGCCGCCTGGTGCCGGGCGACTCGCCCTTGGGCTATCGCCTACCTTTGGCCTCGCAGCCGTGGGTCACGGCGGCGGAATATCCGTTCGTCTTGCCTATCGACCAGAATCAGGACCTGCCTGGCCTTCCGGCGCTGGAGCAGTTGCACGCCACCAGTGGCAACCAGCGCACCGTCCAGGCTGAAGAGCGCGAACCGAAAATCGACGAGTCCGCCGCTTGGCTGACCCGCACCGCGCTCTGCGCCGAAGCCCGGGAAGGCCGTTTATATCTGTTCATGCCGCCGCTGGAGCGTCTTGAAGACTACCTGCAGCTGGTGAGTGTCATCGAGTCGGCGGCCAAGGAGCTGCGTTGCCCGGTGCTGCTGGAAGGCTACGAGCCGCCAGCCGATCCGCGCCTGGCCAACTTCCGCATCACCCCGGACCCAGGCGTGATCGAGGTCAACGTGCAGCCCTCGTCGAGCTGGGCACAACTGGTGCAGAGCACCGAGTTTCTCTACGAACAGGCCCGGCTCAACCGCCTGACCACCGAGAAATTCATGATCGACGGCCGCCACACCGGTACCGGCGGTGGCAACCACTTCGTGCTCGGCGGTGCCACGCCAGGGGATTCGCCCTTCCTGCGGCGCCCTGATCTGCTGCGCAGCCTGATCAGCTATTGGCACAATCACCCGTCGCTGTCGTACCTGTTCTCCGGGCTGTTCATCGGCCCGACCTCCCAGGCGCCACGGGTCGACGAAGCGCGCAACGATTCACTCTACGAACTCGAGATCGCCTTCTCGCAGATGCCGCCGCCCGGTCAGCCTTGCGCGCCATGGCTGGTGGACCGCTTGCTGCGCAACCTGTTGATCGACGTGACCGGCAACACGCACCGCGCCGAATTCTGTATCGACAAGCTCTATTCGCCCGACGGTGCCACCGGGCGCCTCGGCCTGCTGGAGCTGCGAGCCTTTGAAATGCCGCCCCATGCACGCATGTGCCTGGTCCAGCAGTTGTTGCTGCGGGCGCTGGTCTCGAAGTTCTGGCGTCAGCCTTACGCGCCGGCCAAGTTGGCGCGCTGGGGGACTGAACTGCACGATCGCTACTTGCTGCCGCACTTCATCGAGCAGGATTTCGCCGATGTGATCGCCGACCTCAACAGCGCCGGCTATGCCTTCAAGGTTGATTGGTTCGCGGCGCACCGGGAATTCCGTTTCCCGAAAGTCGGCGATTACGAGGTCAACGGCATCAAGCTGGAACTGCGCACTGCCCTGGAACCCTGGCATGTACTGGGCGAAGAAGGCACCGCAGGCGGCACTGTGCGTTACGTGGATTCGTCGCTCGAGCGCTTGCAGGTCAAGCTCAGCGGCATGCCGCCGGATCGCTATGTGCTGACTTGTAACGGTCGCGCCGTGCCCCTGCATCCCACCGGCCGGGTCGGCGAGTTCGTGGCGGGGGTACGCTTCCGTGCCTGGCAGCCGCCGAACTGTCTGCAGCCGACCATCCCGGTGCATGCACCGCTGGTTTTCGACCTGCTCGACACATGGATGCAGCGCTCGTTGGGTGGTTGCCAGTATCATGTCACCCATCCAGGCGGGCGCAGTTACGAAACCCTGCCGATCAATGCGAACGAGGCGGAGAGCCGTCGTCTGTCGCGCTTCTTCCGCATCGGCCACACGCCGGGCCGGATGGATGCCGCGCCACTGAAGATCAACGATGAGCTGCCGATGACACTGGATATGCGTCGCGGCTGATCAACCCCTCCAGAACCCCGCGCCATGGCTGCATGGCGCGGGGCTTTTGTCTCTGGGTGTCTGCGCTAATCTGACCTTATTCCGTTTGCTGCCGAGCGTTCCATGCCAGACCTGCTTGACCCATACCCGCTCACCCCGGGTACCTACCACGAGATGCTCGAGGCCGATGGGGCCGTGCGCCCGCATTGGCAGCGCCTGTTCGATCAGGTGCAGCGCTTGAGCCCGGGGCAGCTTGCCCAGCGCCAGGCCCTGCTGACACGGCAGATTCAGGAGAACGGCGTCACCTATAACGTCTATGCCGACCCCAAGGGCGCCGACCGGCCCTGGGAGCTCGACCTGCTGCCCCATTTGATCGATGCCGAGGAGTGGCAGCAGCTGTCGGCCGGTATCGCCCAGCGTGCGCGCTTGCTCAATGCCGTGCTGGCGGACATCTACGGGCCGCAGACGCTGATCCAGGAAGGCTTGCTGCCGGCCGAGCTGGTCTACGGGCACAATAATTTCCTCTGGCCTTGCCAAGGCATCGTGCCGCCGCAGAATATCTTTTTGCACTTGTACGCGGTCGACCTGGCCCGTGCGCCGGACGGTCGCTGGTGGGTGACGGCGGACCGCTCCCAAGCACCATCGGGCGCCGGGTATGCGCTGGAAAACCGCATGAGCGTGTCACGGGCTTTTCCCGACTTGTACCGCGACCTGCAAGTGCGGCATATGGCCGGGTTTTTCCGCACCCTGCAGGACACCCTGATACGCCTTGCGCCCGACGACAACGAAGCGCCGCTGGTGGTGTTGCTGACGCCAGGGCGTTTCAACGAAAGCTATTTCGAGCACCTGTACCTGGCTCGCCAGCTGGGCTACCCGTTGGTCGAAGGCGGCGACCTGACGGTGCGTGACGCCACGGTGTACCTCAAGACCCTCAGCGGTTTGCGCCGTGTGCACGCGATCATGCGTCGTCTCGACGATGATTTCTGCGATCCGCTGGAGCTGCGTACCGATTCCGCGCTGGGTGTGCCCGGCCTGTTGCAGGCGGTGCGCCAGGGACGGGTGCTGGTCACCAACGCGTTGGGGAGTGGCGTGCTGGAGTCCCCCGGTTTGCTGGGCTTCTTGCCGAAGATCAACGAGCACCTGTTCGGCGAAGAGCTGATCCTGCCGTCGATCGCCACCTGGTGGTGCGGTGAGCCGCCGGTGCTGGCTCAGGCGCTGGAGAAGCTCGACACCTTGCTGATCAAGCCGGCGTTCCCGTCCCAGAGTTTTGCCCCGGTGTTCGGTCGCGACCTCGACGCCACGCAGCGCGAGGAGCTCGCCGCCCGGCTGCGAGCGCGGCCTTATGCCTACGTCGCGCAAGAGATGGCGCAGTTGTCCCAGGCGCCGGTATGGCAGCCCGAGGGCGGTTCCTTGCAACCGCGAGCGATCGGCATGCGGGTTTACGCGGTGGCTGACGAGGTCGGTTATCGAGTCCTGCCGGGTGGCCTGACGCGGGTAGCCGGCGAGGCTGACGCCGAGGTGGTGTCGATGCAGCGCGGCGGTGCCAGCAAGGACACCTGGGTGCTGGGCAACCAGGCCCCCACAGGCGAACAATGGCGTGCTCAGCGCCCGATCGGGGTACCGGAGCTGGTGCGTCGCGATCCTTATCTGCCGTCGCGGGTGGTCGAGAACCTGTTCTGGTTCGGCCGTTATTGCGAGCGCTGCGACGACAGCGCGCGCCTGCTGCGTATCATCCTCGGGCGCTATATCGACGGTGATGACCCCAAGGCGCTGCAGGCGGCAGTCGACCTGGCGGTGAGCATCAACCTGCTGCCTGACGAGGGCGATATGCAGGAACGTATTCGCGCAGCGCTGATGGGCGAGGACTGGCCCTTCAGCCTGCGCTCCAACTTGCAGCGCTTGCAGTGGGCGGCGTCCCAAGTGCGCGGCAAGCTCTCGCGCGAGAATTGGCAAGCGCTGGTGGAGTTGCAGCGCGAAGCCGTCACCCTTGATGTCGAGGATGCCGATTTCGGCGAACTGCTCGACTTTCTCAACCGCCTGGTGATGTCGCTGGCGGCGTTGTCGGGTTTTGCCCTCGACGACATGACCCGCGATGAAGGCTGGCGATTCCTGATGATCGGCCGACGCATCGAGCGCTTGCAGTTCCTCAGCACCAGCCTCTCGGCGTTCATGGAAAGCGAGGCCGTGTTCGATCAGGCCGGGCTGGAATGGCTGCTGGAACTGGGCAACTCGAGCATTACCTATCGCTCGCGCTACCTGGCCGAGCCGCAGTTGATTCCAGTCCTCGACTTGTTGCTGCTCGACGCCCAGAACCCCCACGCGGTCTTCTTCCAGCTCAAGCTGGTGGCGCGCTCGTTGCGACGCCTGAACGACGAATTCTCAGCGCCGCGGGACAAACTGCTGGCGCCGCTGATCGAGCGCCTGTCGCGGTTCGACCTTGGCACTCTGGAGTATTCGTTGTTCGGCGTGGCCTGTGTGCGCGCGGTCCTGGAGGGGCTGAGCGAGTTGTTGCGGGACGTCACTGAGGCCAGCAGCCAAGTCTCCGATCGCCTGGCCATGCGTCATTTTGCCCATGTCGACGATATCAGCCAGCAAACGGTGTCCGTCTGATGAGCGCCCATTACACGATTATTCACGACACCCATTATCAATATGACAGCCCGGTGTCCCTGGCCCAGCAGCTCGCGCACCTGTGGCCGCGCGAGTGCGAATGGCAGGTCTGCCACGAACAGGCACTACAGATCACCCCCGACCCGACGCAGCGCATGGATGAGCTCGACGTGTTCGGCAATCCGCTGACCCGTCTGGATTTCGAGCGGCCCCACGATGAGTTGCGGGTGTGCGCGCGCTTGCAGGTCGAAGTGCTGCGCAGGCCGGCCTTGGACTTCAAGACGTCCCCGGCGTGGGAGGCGACCCGCGATGCGCTGTGCTACAGCAGCAAACCGGTCGCCAGGCAGTTGCTGGAAGCATGCCGCTATCGTTTCGAGTCGCCCTATGTGCGCCTGAAAAAGAATTTCGTGGGGTTCTCGCAAAGCTGCTTCCCGGCCGGGCGGCCGTTGATGCTGGGCGTGCAGGCCTTGATGGAGAAGATCTTCAAGGAGTTCACCTTCGACGCCGAGGCTACTCAGGTGGCGACTCCGCTGCTGGAAGTGCTGGAGACTCGCCGTGGTGTTTGCCAGGATTTCGCCCACTTGATGCTGGCGTGCCTGCGGTCCCGTGGCCTGGCGGCGCGTTATGTCAGCGGTTATCTGCTGACTCAGCCGCCACCGGGTCAGCCGCGGATGATCGGCGCCGATGCGTCCCACGCGTGGGTGTCGGTGTTCTGTCCGACGCTGGGCTGGGTGGACTTCGACCCTACCAACAACGTACAGCCTGCTCTGGAGCACATTACTCTGGCCTGGGGCCGGGACTTTTCCGATGTATCACCGCTGCGCGGGGTGATTCTGGGTGGCGGCAACCATGATCCGGAAGTGCAGGTGACGGTGATGCCGGCGCAAGAGGCCAAAAAGCTGTTGCCGTGATGTGGTGTCATTGCGAGATCGTCAAGTTGGCCCCCCTCACCACAGGGTTGTTCCGGATATCGGCGATCAACTCTGGGGGCTGGCACCACTCGCACCACAGGCGTAGGCAACCAGTACTTGGCGAAGCAGGGCATTGATGCGCATAGGGTTTCTCCTTGGGGATGTTGTGCATCCTGACCGCGGCCGTTATGTTTGACTCGTTGATTGTCTCGATCAGCCTGATAGAGGGATCTGCAATCCCCGCATTCCGTCCTCTCAAGCCACCTTCCGGAGATCTGCCCTCATGCTGGGAAAATCCCTTGCCCTTACTGCCTTGAGCCTGTTCAGTGCCCATTTGCTGGCCGCCGAGTGCGCCATCACGGTCGATTCCACCGACACCATGATGTTCGACACAAAGACCATTGAGGTCAGCAAGAGCTGCAAGACCTTCACCGTCAAGTTGACCCACTCCGGCTCCTTGCCCAAGGCAGTCATGGGCCACAACTGGGTGCTGGCCAAGGAGGCCGATGCCAAGGCAGTGGCCAGTGACGGCATGACTGCCGGTGCCGACAGCGACTACGTGAAGGCGAGCGACGAGCGCGTCATCGCCCACACCAAATTGATCGGCGGGGGCGAGACCGACAGCGTGACGTTCAATGTGGCGAAGTTGAGTGCCGGGGAAGCGTACGAGTTCTTGTGCACCTTCCCAGGCCATATCGCGATGATGAAGGGCAGCCTCAAGCTGGTGGATTGAGGCTGGCTTTACCGGTGCGAGACTCAGGGATTTTGGGCCGGCAGTTCCGGCCCTTTCGCGGGCAAGCCTTGCTCCTACAGAGGGACGACTCAGGACCGGTCAACGCTGTGGGGGCTTTCAGGGCTGCACGCCCACACTCGCCATTACTTCACCTTGAATACATGGCGCATGTACGCCACGAAATTCTCGTCCCGGCATTGAGTCTTTGCCGCTTCGTCGGAGATCTTCGCCACCGGCTGGCCGTTGCAGTCGGTCATCTTCAGCACGATGCTCATCGGCTCCACGCCTGGGATGTCGCAGGTCAGGTTGGTGCCAATGCCGAAGCTGACATTGATGCGACCGCGCAACGCACGGAATATCGACAGCGCCCCGGGCAGATTCAAACCGTCAGAGAACACCAGCGTCTTGGTCCGCGGGTCGATGCCCAGTCGGCGGTAATGGGCGATGGCTTTTTCCGCCCACACGATGGGGTCGCCGGAGTCGTGGCGCAGGCCGTCGAACAGCTTGGCGAAGTACAGATCGAAATCGTTGAGGAAGGCATCCATGGTGATCGTATCGGTCAGGGCAATGCCCAGCAGGCCCCGATACTCACGCACCCAGCAGTCCAGCGCGGCGATCTGGCTGTCTATCAACCGCGGCCCGAGTTGCTGATGGGCCATGATCCATTCATGGGCCATGGTGCCCAGCGGCTTGATATCGAGCTTGCGCGCCAGGTGCATATTGCTGGTGCCGACGAAGCGTGCGGGAAAGTCCTTGTGCAGACAGGTCACGATTTCTTCCTGCACGTTGTACGAAAACCGCCGCCGCGTGCCGAAGTCCGCCACTTGAAGCTCGGCCAGTTCGTCGTCGCTGGCATTCGCGCTTAGCCAATCGAACTTGCGGTAAAGCTGATCCCGCGCGTCACTCATGGCCACCTTTGGAAAGCGCGCGCGGTTGCGCACTTCACTGACGGTCGCCAGCAAGGGCACCTCGAACAGAATGACGTGCAGCCATGGCCCGCGCAGGCGGATACACAGCTGGTCGTTTTCGATACTGGTGTGCAGGTAGCGCAGATTGAAGCGGAACAACCCCAGAAAGCGCAGGAAATCCGGCTTCATGAAATTGATGCTTTCCAGAAAGGCCAGCTCGTCATCGCCCAGGCTGAGTTCGCACATGCTTTCTATATGTCGGCGTATTTCGCCTAAATAGGGGCGCAGGTCTTCGCCATTCCGGCAGCGAAACTCCCATTCGACCTCGACATTCGGATAGTTGTGCAGTACTGCCTGCATCATTGACAGTTTATAGAGGTCGGTATCGAGCAGATTCTGCACGATGCGCTCGGCGAAAACGTGTTCACTCATGGGGGCTCCTCACGGGCCAAGGCACCTGAAAATGGCAGTGGCGCACAGTTGCGGCACATTCTGACAGCCTTTTTGTGCCGGGGGCGAACAAGAATACGCGTCCGCCCTATGCGCCAAGCCCTGCAAATCCCCCCTGTCGCCCATTTGAGGGAGCAATTATCGCGGTAACAGCCTGACTGAAATGGTGCGGCGCGTAGCAGTAACGCACCGCTAATGTGCACTTCGGTTACGCGGCGTGTTACGTGTTGGTTGCACAGCAAACAGGTCTTTAGTTGCAATGCAATATTTGAATAGTTGCACCTTTTTTCATCAAGGGTTCTACCTTGTCGATTTCATGTGGTTGCACGACCCATATTCGAAGGGGGGAAAGTCGTCCGGGAGCCACGTCAGGCCCATCTCCCCTGCATTTTGAAAAGTGATGGCACGGGCCTTGCTCAGGTGCAAGGGCAGAAGCTGTAGTGCCAACCAAAAAAATCTCAGGAGCACCACCTCATGTCGCAAACGTTTTACAGAAAGGGTTTTCTGGCGCTGGCCGTTGCTTCGGCCTTGGGCGTTTCTTCTTTTGTGCAAGCCGACGTGAAGATCGGCGTGGCGGGGCCGATGACCGGTGCCAACGCTTCGTTTGGTGAGCAGTACATGAAGGGCGCACAGGCAGCAGCCGATGCGGTCAACAAGGCCGGCGGTATCAACGGCGAGAAGATCGTTCTGGTGGCCGGCGATGACGCGTGTGAACCCAAGCAAGCCGTCGCCGTGGCCAACCGCCTGGTTGACCAGGACAAAGTCATTGGTGTGGTGGGACACTTCTGCTCGTCGTCGACCATCCCGGCCTCCGAGGTGTACTCGGACGCCGGTGTGATCGCGATTACCCCAGGCTCCACCAACCCGACCGTCACCGAGCGCGGTCTTAGCGCCATGTTCCGTATGTGCGGGCGTGACGATCAGCAAGGCGTCGTGGCTGGCGACTACATCGTAGACGTGCTCAAGGGCAAGAAAGTCGCCGTCATCAACGACAAGGACACCTACGGTAAAGGCCTGGCGGACGCCACTTCGGCCCAGTTGACCAAGCGCGGCGTCAAGCCGGTGCTGGAAGAAGGCCTGACCCGCGGCGAGAAAGATTTCAGCGCCCTGGTCACCAAGATCCGCAGCGTCGGCGCCGATGTCGTGTACTTCGGCGGTCTGCACCCGGAAGCCGGTCCTCTGGTTCGCCAGTTGCGCGAGCAGGGCCTCAAAGACGTCAAGTTCATGTCCGACGACGGTGTGGTCACCGACGAACTCGTCACCACCGCTGGCGGCGCTCAATACGTCAATGGCGTGTACATGACCTTCGGCGCCGACCCCCGCAAACTGCCTGAAAGCAAGGCTGTGGTCGACGAGTTCCGCAAATCCGGTTACGAGCCTGAAGGCTACACCCTGTACGCCTACGCTTCGATCCAGGCCCTGGCTGCCGGCTTCAACGGCGCCAAATCCAATAAGGGTGAAGATGCCGCCAAGTGGCTCAAGGCTCACGACGTGAAAACCGTCATGGGTGACAAGGCCTGGGACGGCAAAGGCGACCTCAAGGTCTCCGACTACGTGGTTTATCAGTGGAACGCTCAGGGCAAATACGAGCAGCTCGAAAAGCAAAAGTGAGATAAGGCCTGACGGCGCCGCTGTGTTCTGCAGCGGCCCGCCGGGTGACGACACTGCAGTCATGCAGGCCAGTCGCTTCTCTTAATACCGACCCCACCTGTCGTGCCGGATACCCGGAGCATGGCGGGTGGGCGGTTTCAGACGTTCACGAGAGTGCATGATGGACGGGATTTTTCTGCAACAAATGGTCAATGGCCTGACACTGGGCTCGGTCTACGGACTGATCGCCATCGGCTACACCATGGTTTACGGCATCATCGGCATGATCAACTTCGCTCACGGCGACGTGTACATGATCTCTGCCTACCTGGCTGCTATCGGCCTGGCGGTGTTGTCGTTCTTCGGTATCGAGTCATTCCCTTTCCTGATCCTGGGCACGCTGATCTTCACCATCGTGGTGACCGGTGTGTACGGTTTCGTCATCGAGCGGGTGGCCTACAAGCCATTGCGTAACTCGACGCGGTTGGCACCGCTGATCAGTGCCATCGGCATTTCGCTGATCCTGCAAAACTACGCCCAGATTGCTCAGGGCTCGCGCCAGCAAGGCGTGCCGACCCTGCTCGAAGGCGCCTGGCGCTTCGATATCGGTAGCGGCTTCGTGCAGATTACCTACACCAAGATTTTCATCCTGGTGGCCGCCTTCGTCGGCATGGGCGTGCTGACCTACATCATCAAGTACACCAAGCTGGGGCGCATGTGCCGTGCCACCCAGCAGGACCGCAAGATGGCGTCGATCCTGGGTATCAATACCGATCGCGTGATCTCCTATGTGTTCATCATCGGTGCCGCCATGGCCGCGTTGGCTGGCGTGCTGATCACCCTGAACTACGGCACCTTCGACTTCTATGCCGGCTTCATCATCGGCATCAAGGCGTTTACCGCCGCGGTGCTGGGCGGTATCGGTTCTTTGCCAGGCGCCATGCTCGGTGGCCTGATCCTCGGCGTGGCGGAGTCGCAGTTCTCCGGCCTGGTCAACGCTGACTACAAAGACGTGTTCAGTTTCGGCTTGCTGGTCGTCATTCTGATTTTCCGTCCCCAAGGCCTGCTGGGTCGCCCACTCGTGGCGAAGGTATAAGTATGTCCGCTCCTATCGCAAGACCTATCGAGATCAAGAAAAGCCTGATCGACATGGTCATCGCCGGCCTGCTGGCACTGATCGTGTTCGGGCCCATCGTCGGCATCGTGCTCGACGGTTACAGCTTTAACCTGCAGCCGACCCGCGTGGCCTGGCTGGTGGCGGTGGTCATGGTCGGGCGCTTTTTGATGAGCCTGTTCCTGCAAACGCCCAGCGGCGTGCGGATGTCCCAGCGCTTCGAAGGCTCGGGCTCGGGCTCGGGTGTGCATGTTTTGGCGCCCAATCATAAATCGATGCTGCGCTTCGTGGTGCCGGCCATTGTCTTGTTGGCGGTGCTGTTTCCGTTCATGGCTAACAAGTACATCCTCACCGTGGTCATCCTCGGGTTGATCTACGTGTTGCTGGGTCTGGGGCTGAACATCGTGGTCGGCCTGGCCGGTCTGCTCGACCTTGGCTACGTGGCGTTCTATGCCATTGGCGCTTACGGCCTGGCACTGGGTTATCAATATCTGGGCCTGGGTTTCTGGTCGGCGCTGCCGCTGGCCGCCATTGCTGCGGCGCTGGCGGGGTGCATCCTGGGCTTCCCGGTATTGCGCATGCACGGCGACTATCTGGCGATCGTGACCTTGGGTTTTGGGGAAATCATCCGTCTGGTCCTGAACAACTGGCTGTCGTTCACCGGCGGTCCGAACGGTGTGCCGGTGCCGTCGCCGACTTTCTTCGGCCTCGAGTTCGGCCGCCGCGCCAAGGACGGTGGTATTCCGATCCACGAGTATTTCGGTTTCGAATACAACCCGGACCTCAAGTACATCTTCATCTACGCCGTGCTGTTCCTGGTGGTGCTGGCCGTGCTGTACATCAAGCACCGCCTGACCCGCATGCCGGTCGGTCGCGCGTGGGAAGCCCTGCGTGAAGACGAGATCGCCTGCCGCTCGATGGGCCTCAATCACGTTCTGGTGAAACTCTCGGCGTTTACCTTGGGGGCTTCAACTGCCGGTCTGGCCGGGGTGTTCTTTGCCAGCTATCAAGGCTTCGTCAACCCGACCTCGTTCACGTTCTTCGAGTCGGCGCTGATCCTCGCCATCGTCGTGCTCGGCGGCATGGGCTCCACCGTTGGCGTGGTGATTGCCGCGTTCGTACTCACCGTGGCGCCAGAGTTGCTGCGCAGCTTTGCCGAGTACCGCGTATTGCTGTTCGGCGTATTGATGGTATTGATGATGATCTGGCGCCCACGCGGCTTGATCCGCATCAGCCGTACCGGCGTAGTGCCACGCAAAGGCGTGCTGAACAAGGAGGGGGCCGCGCAATGAACAACGAAATCGTGCTGTCCGTCGAACACCTGCAGATGCACTTCGGCGGCATCAAGGCCTTGAGCGATGTCAGCCTGCAGGTGCGGCGCAATTCTATCTTCGCTCTGATCGGCCCCAACGGCGCAGGTAAAACCACCGTGTTCAACTGCCTGACCGGTTTCTACAAGGCCACGGGCGGGCGCATCCAGTTGCACGCACGGGGGCGCGATACCAATGTGATCCAGTTGTTGGGCGAACCTTTCCAACTGGGTGATTTCGTTTCGCCGAAAAGCTTTCTCAGCCGGCTGTACTACAAGATGTTTGGCGGTACCCACCTGGTCAACCGCGCCGGGCTGGCGCGGACCTTTCAGAACATTCGCCTGTTCAAGGAAATGTCCGTGGTCGAGAACCTGCTGGTGGCCCAGCACATGTGGGTCAACCGCAACATGCTGGCCGGCATCCTCAATACCAAGAGCTACCGCAAGGCCGAAGAAGACGCGATGAACACCGCCTTCTACTGGCTCGAAGTGGTCGACCTGGTGGACTGCGCCAACCGCCTGGCCGGCGAATTATCCTACGGCCAGCAACGCCGGCTGGAAATCGCCCGCGCCATGTGCACCCGTCCGCAGGTGATCTGCCTGGACGAGCCGGCCGCCGGCCTCAACCCCCAGGAAACCGAGGCGCTCAGTGGCATGATCCGTCTGCTGCGCGACGAACACGATATGACAGTGGTACTGATTGAGCACGACATGGGCATGGTCATGGGTATTTCCGACGACATCGTGGTGCTCGACCACGGCAACGTGATCGCCAAAGGCGGCCCCGAGCAGATCCGCAACGATCCGAAGGTGATCGCGGCTTACCTGGGTGCCGACGAAGAGGAGCTGGTATGAGTATGCCGATCCTCGAATTGAAAGACATCGATGTCCACTATGGGCAGATCCAGGCGCTGAAAAAGGTCTCGCTGCATATCAATGCTGGCGAGACCGTCAGCCTGATCGGCTCCAACGGGGCGGGCAAGTCGACGTTGCTGATGTCGATTTTCGGCCAGCCGCGGGCCAGCGCCGGGCAGATCATCTATCAGGGCACCGACATTACTCAGAAGTCGTCGCACTACATTGCATCGAACGGCATCGCCCAGTCGCCGGAAGGCCGCCGAGTGTTCCCGGACATGTCAGTGGAAGAGAACCTGATGATGGGCACCATCCCCATTGGCGACAAGCATTCCAGCGAGGACATGCAGCGCATGTTCGAACTGTTTCCACGGCTCAAGGAGCGCCGCAACCAGCGCGCCATGACCATGTCGGGCGGTGAGCAGCAGATGCTGGCCATTGCCCGCGCCTTGATGAGTCGGCCCAAGTTGTTGCTGCTCGATGAACCGTCGCTGGGCCTGGCGCCGATTGTGGTGAAGATGATCTTCTCGACCCTGCGCGAGCTGGCGCAGACGGGCATGACCATCTTTCTGGTCGAGCAGAACGCCAACCACGCGCTGAAGCTGTCGGACCGCGCCTATGTGATGGTCAATGGCGAGATTCGCCTGACAGGCACCGGGCAGGAGCTGCTGAGCAATGATGAGGTGCGTAACGCCTATCTGGGCGGGCACTGATTCACCTCTGTAACAAGGGGGCTTGCCCCCGATTGGCTTGCTCTGACACACCGCGGTGTGCCATTCACGGCTGATCGGGTGCAAGCTCTTTCGCTATATAAAGGGCGGCGAATTCCCCACCGCCCATTTTGTGGAAAACACTTTTCATACCCCTCCAAACCGCGACATAAAGCCGCCGTAATTCATTGTTTTGTCACAACTTCGAGTTGTCCCCGTTTGCTGTGGGGCGGACTGTGGGTAAGTTGGGTGTAGTTGGCTGCAAGCCTTGATCGGCGTGGCTTTCAGGCTTGTGGTCGTTTTTTGATCAATGGATTTTTCTGGTCCGACAATCCTGTTTGTCAAGGGTCTTATCCACTGGCAAAATCGCCGCTTTCCCGGACGCAAAGGCTGTGGATAAGTCTGTGAACAAGCATTGGAAACATGGCGCTGGCCGGTAGTGGGACTGGCGTGGGGCCATCTAGTCGACTTTTCTCGCGCAGAGGGTAGGACGAGGGATGGCCGTCAGGTCAAGGCAAATACTTTCGAATCGCGCTGCAAGCCGCGCCATGCAAGGCTTTGCCGGTTATCCACTTGCCCACGGTTACTGTGGAGCCGACTGTGGATAACATGCGCATAACCCGCTGCAAGGCCTCTAGAACAAGGGTTTGCGCAGGCTGTTCTTTTTTTGATCAATTGTACAAGTCACTTGCTGGCGCCGGGCCACGCGGGCATGCTCTGTGGCCGGTGACCTTTACCTCAGGAGAAGAAGATGACTGATACCGTTTTTATTACTGGTGCCACTTCAGGTTTTGGCGAGGCCTGCGCCCGACGGTTCGCCGATGCAGGGTGGTCGCTGGTCCTCACTGGCCGTCGTGAAGAGCGCCTTAACGCCCTGGCTGCCGAATTGTCCAAGCAGGTTCCGGTGCTGCCGCTGGTGCTCGATGTGCGCGATCGCAAAGCCATGGAAGCCACTATCGGCAGCCTGCCTGCCGAGTTCGGCGACATCCGCGCGCTGATCAACAATGCCGGCCTGGCCCTGGGGACCGATCCGGCACCCAAGTGCGACCTGGACGATTGGGACACCATGGTCGATACCAATGTCAAAGGCCTGCTGTACGCCACGCGTTTGCTGTTGCCGCGTCTGATCGCCCACGGCAAGGGCGCGAGCATCGTCAACCTGGGTTCGGTGGCGGGTAACTATCCGTATCCGGGCAGCCACGTGTATGGCGCGACCAAGGCGTTCGTGCGTCAGTTCTCGCTGAACCTGCGCAACGACCTGCAAGGCACCGGTGTGCGCGTCACCAACCTGGAGCCAGGCATGTGCGAGAGCGAATTCTCGCTGGTACGTTTCAATGGCGACCAGGCGAAATACGACGCCACCTATGCCGGCGCCAACCCGATCCAGCCGCAGGACATCGCCGAGACCATCTTCTGGATCCTCAGCCAGCCAGCGCACATCAACATCAACTCGCTGGAAATCATGCCAGTGACTCAGTCGTGGGCGGGTTTTGCCGTGGAGCGGCCGGGCAAGGCGTGATCAGGCTCTCAATGTTGCGTTGACGCCACCGGCCCCTTCGCGGGCAAGCTTTGCTCCCACAGTTGTACGACTCAGGCTCTGGCCAATCTGTGGGAGCAAGGCTTGCCCGCGAAGGCGATCGAGTGAACCCCATCGCGGCTTACTGCTGCAGCGCAGCCGCAATACCCTGATAGCTGGTAGCCAAGTGATACGGCGTGGTCGACGGCATGTCATGGCGGCTGATCTCGCCAGCGCCATCACGGCATTCTATCCAGCCTTGGTCGTGCAGGAAGCGCTCGCGCAGCACCGCCAGTTGGGCGGGTACCCGCTCCATCGCATCAGCACGCAGCGTCAGTGCCCGCAGATACTCGGCCTGCGCCCATATACGCTGGGTGGCATCGCGCACGCTGCCATCAGGATGCAGCATCGCCAGCACCGCGCCATCCTTCACGCCATGGCTTTGCGCAAAGCCGAACGCCTGCTCCAGCGAGCGATGCAGCGGGCTGCCGCGCAGGATCGGCGATGCTCCCACCAGGTAATACCATTCGAACTGGTGCCCGGGCTCGAACCAGTTATCCACAGCCCCCAACGGTTTTTCCAGCATCAAGTGGTTCACCGGCTCGACGAAGTGTTTGTGCATGGCATTGGTGAGCGCCAGCAAGGCCGTGTGCAGCTGCGCGTCGTCGCGCACGGACAGCGCGGCGAGGAAGGCCTCGGTGAGGTGCATCAGCGGGTTCTGCAGCGGGCCCTCGCCCAGGCTTGCCCAGTCGCGTGCCAGGCAGGAATCGTACAGGCCATCGCTGGTGGCGAACTGCGCGAGGATCACCGTCAACGCGCCGTCCAGCACCGAGGCCACGAACGGCTCGCGGATCTTGTCCCAGTAGTGAGCGCAGGCAAACAGGATAAAGGCGTGGGTGTAGAGGTCCTTGCGGGTATCCAGCGGCTCACCCTGGGCGTCTACGCTGTAGAACCAGCCGCCGTGTTCGGCGTCATGGAAGTGCCGCTGCAGCGAGCGAAACAGCAATCCTGCGTGCTCGTGAGCACCGGGATGCTGGCCGATCAGGCTGGAAAACACATACAGCTGGCGGGCGCAGGCCATGGCGCGATAGCGCTGCACGGGGAGGTGATGGTGCTCGGCGGTGAGCGCTTCATAGGGCAATGCCAGTTCCGCGTTCCAGCCGGGGCCGCTCCACATCGGGACAATGGTCTGCATGAAATGGCGTTGCAGATCGGCAAAGGCCGCGGTCATTTCAGGCGCAGCAGTAAATCCAGGAACATGGGGCATCGGCTAGAGGTCATCGCGTCGGGCAGGGATGGATGCGCGATATGGTAGCAGGGCTGGCACTGCAGCACACTTGTGGGAGCGGGCTCTGCGCGCGAAGCCTTTGAAGCTTCGCGGGCCGAGCCCGCGCGCACAGGGATTGCAGGGATTGCGGTAATCAGGCAGCCAGCAGCCATACTCCGGCCAGGGCGGACAGCGCGCCTAGCATTCGCACCACCGGCGTGGCGGCTTGCGGCAATGCGCGCACCAGGCCAAATCCGGCAGCGTGCAGGGTGGCTGTAGCGGCCACGAAGCCAATCGCATAGGTCCACGGGCTGGACATCTCAGGCAACTCGAGGCCATGCGCCACGCCGTGGAACAACGCGAACAGCGCCGTTGCAGTCACCGCTAGCACCAAGGGTGGACGTACTGCCAGCGCCACGGCCAGGCCCAGCGCCAGCACCGAGGCGGCGATGCCGCTTTCCAGCGCTGGCAGTTGCAGCCCTTCAAAGCCCAGTACACCACCGATCAGCATGGTGCCGACGAAGGTGCAAGGCAGTGCCCAGCGTGCCGCACCTTGCTGCTGTGCCGCCCACAGGCCGACGGCAATCATTGCCAGCAGGTGGTCCATGCCGGTCAAGGGGTGGGCGATGCCGGCGATCAGACCGGTGCCGTGGCCGGGGTGGGCGAAGGCTACGGCCGGGGCCAGGAACAAGGCGACAGTGGCCAGGACTTTTTTCAGGTTCATATTCGGGCTTCCTTGGTGAGCTGTGTTGTTTGCGGTGTCGGGGCAGGCCTCTTAGCGAGCAGAGCTCGCTCCCACAGGTCTACGCGGCGTTCAGCAGCCCCTGGCGTTCGATGAAGGCAATGATCGTTTCCAGGCCCTGGCCGGTTTTCTGGTTGCTGAAGACGAACGGTTTTTCACCGCGCATGCGCTTGGTGTCGCTGTCCATCATTTCCAGCGAGGCACCCACCAGTGGCGCCAGGTCGATCTTGTTGATGACCAGCAGATCGGATTTGCAGATGCCGGGACCGCCTTTGCGCGGTAGCTTGTCGCCCGCCGACACGTCGATCACGTAGATGGTCAGGTCCGACAGCTCCGGGCTGAAAGTGGCCGACAGGTTGTCGCCTCCGGACTCCACCAGGATCAGGTCCAGGCCAGGGAAGCGCCGGTTGAGTTGGTCCACCGCTTCGAGGTTGATGGACGCATCTTCGCGGATCGCGGTGTGCGGGCAGCCGCCGGTTTCGACACCGATGATGCGCTCGGGCGCCAAGGCCTCGTTGCGCACCAGAAAATCGGCGTCTTCACGGGTATAGATGTCGTTGGTGACCACGGCCAGGTTGTAACGCTCGCGCAGGGCCAGGCACAGGGCCAGAGTGAGGGCGGTCTTGCCGGAGCCGACCGGGCCGCCGATACCAACGCGCAGAGGCTGAGAGTTCATCGATATTCTCCTAGGAACGGAACAGGCGGCTATATTGGCGTTCGTGGGCCATGCTCGCCAGGGACAGGCCAAACGCGGCGCTGCCATAGTGTTGAGGGTCAAGGGTGGTGGCCAACTGCTGGGCACGCTGCAGATGGGGCTGCAACTCGCTGGTCAATCGCTGCGCGGCCTGTTGGCCGAGCGGCAGGGTTTTCATCAGCACGGCCAACTGGTTTTCCAGCCAGCTCCACAGCCAGGCGGCCAGCGCGTCGGCGGGCTCTATCTGCCAGGCGCGGGCGGCCAGCGCCCAGCCGAGGGCCAGATGTGGCTCGTCGGTGGCCTGCAGGAATTCGCGCGCCGCATCATCCAGCTCTGCAAGGCCGAGGAGCAATTGCTTGAGTGAATAGCCCATCTGCCGGCTTTCAAGTTGCAACTCGCGGGTCTCGCGGCTGGCGCGGTGCTGTTCGCAGAGCATCCGCAGCTGTGCCCAGTCCTGATCGCGTGCGGCCTGGCAATGGGTCAGGAGTAGCGGCGCTTCGAAACGGGCAAGGTTGAGCAGCAATTGGTCGCTGATCCAACGGGCGGCGGCCTGCGGGCTGTTCACCCGGCCATTGTCGACGGCCATTTCCAGCCCTTGGGAATAGCTGTAGCCGCCAATCGGCAATTGCGGACTGGCCAGGCGCAGCAGGGCCCAGGCCGGATTCATTTACGCACGCCGAACTGATGCAGCTTGGGCGCGTAGTTGAAGTCTTCGTCGCCATGCCGTGAATGGTGGTGGCCGCCGCCGTAGGCGCCGTGCTCCGGCTGGAACGGAGCCTCCAGGGCCGTGGTGGTGGCGCCCAGCTGTTCGAGCATGGCCTTGAGTACGTAATCATCGAGCAGGCGCAACCAGCCGTCGCCCACTTGCAGGGCAACGTGGCGATTGCCCAGGTGATAGGCGGCGCGGGTCAGTTCGAAGGCGTTGGCGCAGGTCACGTGCAGCAATTGCTCCGGGCGAGCCACCACACGCACCACGCGGCCGTCTTCGGCCTCCAGGCACTCGCCGTCGTACAGCGGCGGTTGGCCGCGTTCGAGGAACAGCCCGACATCCTCGCCCTCGGCACTAAAACAGCGCAGGCGACTCTTGCTCCGGGCCTCGAAGTTCAGGTGAATTTCGGCCGACCAGTCAGGTTTTTTTTCGATTCTGCGGTGGATAACCAGCATTTGAAGGCTTCCAGCTAATAGCGGTGGCTAGGACAGAGCAAGTGTCTTGCCAATCGAAGCATGACCTGCAAAGGCTAGCAAAGCTGCGCCACACGCGTGAATAAAGGGCGCTCGGGTGTACTGGTTTGGGGCGATCAAGTCTTGCGTGGGCTTTTTTGGTGCGTTGCGGCGAGTTCAGGTACCTAGCCCCTGCCAATGCCGAGCGCCGACGAAGATGAAGCGTAGCTGTTGGATGATCTTGGCTTCAGGGGACAGATAGGCGGGCAATGGGTGCGGTGGCGGATCGATCAGCTCGGGCAGGGTGGCGAAGACGGATTTGACCACCAGGTCCGCCATCACCGACAGCGAGGCGGCGTCCAGATGCTGCCAGCGCGGCATTTGCCCGAGATCCGCAGCCAGGTCCGAGCTGATGCCGTTGCGCAGAGTGGTCAGTGCCTGACGCACGGGGAGGGAGCCGCCATATTGCTCGCGGGCCAGAAACAGGAATTGCGGGCGGTTGGCGGCCACAGCATCGAGGAAGATGCGCACCGAAGCGTCGGTGATACCGCCCAGGATCAGTTCGTTATGCCGCACCAGGCGGATGGTGGCGCGAAAGGTTTCGCCCACTTCGCTGACCAGCGCCAGGCCGAGATGGTCCATGTCTTCGAAATGTCGGTAGAAGCCGGTGGGGACGATACCCGCTGCCTTGCTGACCTCACGCAGGCTGATGCTGCCGAAACCTCTGCCGGATGCCATCAGTTGCCTTGCGGCTTCCAATAGGGCCTGTCGGGTCTGCAATTTCTGTTCTGCGCGCGGGAGCATGGGCTGGCTGGCTTTCTGGGAGGGCAGCCTTGCACTTTAGCAAATCGCTGGGAGGGGGGCGAACCTGAGAAGCGGAGGATTGTGCGGTTGGACGTTGCGTTAGCGGCGTTGGCTGAAAAAAACAAAAGCCCGGTGGGTTTGCCGGGCTTTTTTCAGGGCAGTCAAACTTAGCTCGCTTGAGTGAGGGTACGTTCAGCGCCGTCCTGAGCAACGGTGTTCAGCTGGCGATCAGCACCGTCTTGGGCGACCAAATTCAGCTGGCGATCAGCGCCGTCTTGAGCAACCGAGTTCAACTGGCGATCAGCGCCATCTTGGGCGACCGAGTTCAACTGGCGATCAGCACCGTCTTGGGCGACCGAGTTCAGTTGGCGATCAGCACCGTCTTGGGCGACCGAGTTCAACTGGCGGTCAGCACCGTCTTGGGCGACCGAGTTCAATTGGCGATCAGCACCGTCTTGGGCAACAGTGTTCAGCGAACGATCTGCACCGTCCTGAGCGACACTGTAAGTGTGCGAGACCTGGGCAGCACTGGTTTTCATTTGGCTGGACAGGTCTTGTTGAGTGACCGGTGCGGCGAAAGCGTTTGCAGCCAGAATCGAGAGGGTCAGGGTAAGCAGCATTTGGCGTTTCATGATGGGTTGCTCCGTGGAAGGGCGATAAGTTGTCTACGGAGCCAATACTACGCCCGAGAATTTGATATAAAAGTTCATAAGAGCAATGGTAACAATCAACCAAATTGATTGTTTGCTGCAAGCCACGCCAATCAAGGCTTTCAGCGGATTGAAAACGCCCCGCTTCGGGGATTTTTCGGCGCTGGGCGCTTCATCATCGAGCGCATTGATAGATCGGAACATTCGATACCGGCAGCAAAAATCGAAACCCATGGGTTTTTTGTCAGTCACAGCCTATATAGCCAGAGCGCGCTCACGCCTGAGTCGGCCGCTGTCATCAGGAGAAAGCCGCAATGTCGCGCACAGGAAAAGTCATCAGCTGGACGCTAGCCACCCTCGCGGTACTGCTGCTCATCATCGTCGTAGTCATCGCTACCTTCGACTGGAACCGGGTCAAGCCGACCATCAACGAGAAGGTCTCTGCGGCTTTGCATCGACCGTTTGCCATCGACGGCAATCTGGCCGTTGTGTGGCAGCGCGAGCGCGATGAAGGCGGTTGGCGCGCGTGGGTACCATGGCCGCACTTCGTGGCCGAAGACATCAGCCTGGGCAACCCCGACTGGTCGAAAAACCCGCAAATGGCGGGCCTCAAACGCATCGAGTTCAGGCTGGCGCCTTTACCGTTGTTGGCCGAACGCGTGGTCATCCCGCGTATCGACCTGACCGAGCCCAGTGCTGACTTGCAGCGGCTGGCCGATGGGCGCGCCAACTGGACCTTCCAGTTCGACCCAAAGGACCCGAATGCCGAGCCTTCCAGCTGGGTGATCGACATCGGCGCGATCGGTTTCGACAAAGGGCATGTCACCTATAACGACGCTATGCTCAACGCGCAGATCAATGCAGTGATCGATCCATTGGGCAAACCGATCCCCTACAGCGAAATTGCCGGCAACGGCGCGGCGAAGAAGGTCAGTGACCAAGGCGCCAGTGCGCAGGACTATGCGTTCGGGCTCAAGGTCGATGGCCGCTATAAAGGCCAGGCGCTGGAGGCTACTGGCAAGATCGGCGGCCTGCTGGCGTTGCAGGATGCTGCGCAGCCGTTCCCGGTGCAGGTTGACTTGAAGGTCGACCAGACTCGCATCGGCGTGGTTGGCACCCTGACCGACCCGCGCAATCTCGGCGCTCTGGACCTGCGCCTGCGTTTGGCGGGCAGCAGCCTGGGCAACCTTTACCCGCTGACGGGCGTCACACTGCCGGATTCGCCGCCTTACTCCACCGACGGTCACTTGATCGCCAAGCTGCATGAGGCGGGCGGGGCGTCGTTCAAGTACGAGGGTTTCAACGGCAAGATCGGCGACAGCGATATCCATGGCGATCTGGGCTTCGTTGCCAGCCAGCCAAGGCCGAAATTGAGCGGGGCGCTGGTCTCCAATCAGCTGCTGTTTGCCGACCTTGCACCGCTGATCGGTGCGGACTCCAACGCCGAGCAGAAAGCCCGGGGCGGCGCGAGTAAGCAACCGACAGACAAAGTGTTGCCGGTCGAGCAATTCAAGACTGATCGCTGGGCGGCCATGGATGCCGATGTCGAGTTCACTGGCAAGCGTATCGTCCACAGCGAGAAGCTGCCGTTCACCGACCTCTATACCCACGTGATTCTCGACAACGGCCAGATACGCCTCGAGCCGCTGCGCTTTGGCGTGGCGGGCGGCAAGCTGGACGCCCAGATCGACCTCAATGGACGCACCACGCCGTTGCAGGGCCACGCGAAGATCACCGCACGTGGCTTCAAGCTCAAGCAATTGGCGCCATCGTTTGCGCCCATGCAGACCAGCTTCGGCGAGCTCAACGGTGACGCCGATATCGCCGGCACCGGCAACTCGGTGGCCGCCTTGCTGGGCAGTGCCAACGGCAATCTGAAGATGCTCATCAACGACGGCACCATCAGCCGGGACTTGATGGAAATCGCCGGCCTCAATGTCGGTAATTTCCTGGTCGGCAAGATCTTCGGTGACAAAGAGGTGAAGATCAATTGCGCCGCCGCCGACCTCGGCATCAAGGATGGCCTGGCCAAACCCAACCTGTTCGTCTTCGATACCGAGAACGCCATTATCTATATCGATGGCACTGCCAACTTCAAGACCGAACAGCTGGACATGAAGATCAGCCCGGAATCCAAGGGCTTCCGCTTGCTGTCGTTGCGCTCGCCGCTGTATGTGCGCGGGCCGTTCTCCAAGCCGGGTGCGGGGGTACAGGCAGTGCCATTGTTGCTACGTGGCGCGGGCATGATCGCCTTGGGTGCGGTGGCTGGGCCTGCGGCGGGATTGTTGGCGCTGGTGGCACCGAGCAGCGGTAACGAGCCCAACCAGTGCACGCCGCTGTTGCAGCAAATGCGCGAAGGCAAGGCACCTAAGACCGTGCCGGGTAGCTGATTAGATACGGGCTCGGCTTTAATCCTTTTGTGAGGCCGCCCTCAGGATTTTTAGTGACTTACAAATCGGGCATAAAAAAACCAGGCGAGCGCCTGGTTTTTTTTACGCCCCGAATATCACAGGCTGTTGTAGATATCCGCCATGTCATCGGCGTGCTCTTCTTCCTGGGCCAGGATGTCCTCGAAGATGCGGCGAGTGGTTGGGTCTTTCTCGCCGATGTACTGGATGATCTCGCGGTAGCTGTCGACGGCGATGCGCTCGGCCACCAGGTCTTCGTAGACCATCTCTTTGAGCGTGCTGCCGGCCACATACTGCGCGTGGGACAGGCCGCTGATCAGATCAGGATTGAATTCCGGCTCGCCGCCCAATTGCACGATGCGCTCGGCCAGCTTGTCGGCGTGTTCGGATTCCTGCTGAGCGTGCTCAAGGAATTCGTCAGCGGCGATGCTGGATTTCAGGCCGTTGGCCATGAAGTAGTGACGCTTGTAGCGCAGCACGCAGACCAGCTCGGTAGCCAGCGACTCATTGAGCAAACGGATGATTTCTTCGCGGTCGCCGCTATAGCCTTCGGTCACGGCGCCTTTGTCGACGTTCACCCGCGCGCGTTCACGCAGGGTGTTCTTGTCAGTCAGTTGCAGGTTGATGGTCATTATTTCTCTCCAGGCTGAATACGGTCGGATCACGGTGAGCGCCACGCTCTCTGCGCGCCTTTGGGCAGGCGCCGGGCGTGGTCGGTACTTAAGGTGTGAGTGGCTGGCGCGGCGAAAGTTTTACCCAGTGCATCCAACGGCAACTTCAGCGCGGCGCGCCAGCGCGGGGGACGTGTTACATGGCTTTCTGGTTGGCCGCATGCTGAGCGCAGGTCATGAAGCCTTTACTGTCGACATGGCCGGTACCGTCAAAGCTGACGTAATAGGCCTGCTGCTTGCCCTCGCGGTTAAGCACATAGTTGTTGCAGGTGCCGGCAGCCGAGGTGGCGGTACCGTCCTTTACCGTCGATGGCGAGCCACCGATGGCGATTACCTGCTGCATGGTCATGCCTTTTTCAACTTGCTTGACCAGAGGCTCGTTGCGGTAGGTGACGAAGTCCACCGGGTTTTCAGGGGTGGTCGAGCAGCCGGCCACGGACGCCAATACACAAAATGCTGCCAATGCTTGCTTGTACATAAAGGACGCTCCTACGCTGGGCCGATAGTGGCCATGTAATATGTAGGGCCACGGCGCGCCGCCAGAGTTCGAAAAATCTTGCGCCGGGTTAAAGACTGGCGCGCCAAGTGTGTCCGCGAAGGAGATTTGTAAGCGAGTTTGTCTACACTCGAGGCTGAGGGTGCGCGATTCGCCGTGCCACAAGGAGACCACTCCATGAAATGTTCGTATGTCGCATTGATCTTGGCGGGGTTTTTAATGGGTTCGCAGGCATTCGCCGCGACCGCGCAGCAGGAGAAAATGAAGACCTGTAATGCCGATGCCAGCGCCAAGACCCTCAAGGGCGATGAGCGCAAAAGCTTCATGAGCAATTGCCTGAAAGCCGCGCCCGCACCGGCCGCGACCCAGCAGGACAAGATGAAGACCTGCAACGCGGACGCGACCACTCAGGCACTGAAGGGGGATGCGCGCAAGACGTTCATGAGTGGGTGTTTGAAGAAGAAGTGATCGTTTCGATAACGCTGGGCATGACTGACTGACGCCTTCGCGGACACCCCTCGCACCCACAGATGTATGACCCGACTCTGTGGGTGCGAGGCTTGCCCGCGAAGGGGCTCGTCTGGCAACGCTGTACCCACTGGCTCTACAGCGCGAAGGCTGGCAGACTGCCCATCCCTTCACGCCGTTTGTCTTGAGGCTGTATGCCAACGTTTTCCCAGCGTCACGTATTGTTGGCCAGCCTAGTCATTGTCATGGGTGGGCTGTATCTGGTGCTCCCGTTGCGCTTGTTGCCAAGCCTGCTGGCCGGGTTGCTGGTGTTTGAACTGGTCAACATGCTGACTCCGCAACTGCAACGCCTGATCGCCGGGCGCCGCGCACGCTGGCTGGCGGTCGCGTTACTGGGCACTTTGGTGGTCAGCGTGCTCGCGCTGATTTTCGCCGGCATCATCAGTTTTGTGCTGCACGAGGCCGAAAACCCCGGTGCTTCGCTGGATAAATTCATGGGCGTGGTCGATCGTGCACGCAGCCAGTTGCCGCCGTTCATCGATGCCTACCTGCCGGCCAGTGCCGCCGAGTTCCGCATAGCCATCAGCAGCTGGCTGGGCAAGCATCTCACCGATCTGCAGTTGATGGGCAAGGACGCTGCCCACACTTTCGTGACCTTGCTGATCGGCATGGTTCTGGGTGCCATCGTCGCTTTGCAGAATCTGCCCGATCCGACTCAACGCAAGCCGTTGTCCGCCGCGCTGTTCGACCGCCTCTCGCTGTTGGTCCAGGCGTTTCGCAATATCGTCTTCGCGCAGATCAAGATCTCGCTGCTCAACACCGCATTTACCGCGATCTTCCTGGCGGTCGTGCTGCCGCTGTGCGGGATCAAGTTGCCGCTGACCAAGACTCTGATCGTGTTGACGTTCCTGCTGGGGCTGCTGCCGGTGATCGGCAACCTGATGTCCAACGCGCTGATCACGATCGTCGGCCTGTCGTTGTCGATCTGGGTGGCAGTGGCAGCGCTGGGGTATCTGATCGTGATCCACAAGGTCGAGTACTTCCTCAACGCGCGGATCGTCGGCGGGCAGATCAGCGCCAAGGCGTGGGAACTGCTGTTGGCGATGCTGGTATTCGAGGCCGCTTTCGGGCTACCTGGGGTGGTGGCGGGGCCGATCTATTACGCGTATCTCAAGAGCGAGCTGCGGTTGCAGGGGTTGGTGTAAGGCATTGCACCGCCTGCGTCTTGCTCTGTGGCGAGGGGACAAGCTCCCTCGCCACAGGGAGGCAAAGCCTTACATGTCCCCATAACGTTTGCGCGCTTCGATCGCCAGACCGCTGCCGATGCTGCCAAAGATGTTGCCTTCCACATGCCGTGCATTGGGCAGCATCGCCGAGACGCTCTGGCGCAGCGCCGGAATCCCGCTCGAACCACCGGTGAAGAACACCGTATCCACTTGGTCCACTCGCACGCCGGCTTTATCCAGCAGGCTGGTGACACTGCCGCGCACTCGCTCCAGCAAGCCGTTGATCGACTGCTCGAACAGCGCTCGCGTGAGTTCGACGCTTAGCTCCGGCTGGATACGATCGAGGGCGACCAGGCGCTGGTCGCGGTCGGTCAGCTGGATCTTGGTTTCTTCCACTTCCATCGCCAGCCAGTGCCCGGCACGCTGCTCGATCAGCTTGAACAGACGGTCGATGCCATCGGTGTCCTGGATGTCGTAGCGCATGCTGCCCAGCGCCTGTTGCGATTTTTGCGAGTACACCGAGTTGATGGTGTGCCAGGTGGCCAGATTGAGGTGCAGGCTGGTGGGCATGAACGCACCGCTTTTCATGCGGCTGCCGTAGCCGAACAGCGGCATCACGCCTTGCAGGCTCAGTTGCTTGTCGAAGTCGGTACCGCCAATGTGCACGCCTCCGGTGGCGAGGATGTCGCTCTGGCGGTCATCGTGGTCGCGGCGCTCCGGGCTCAGGCGCACCAGAGAGAAGTCCGAGGTACCCCCGCCGATGTCGACGATCAGCACCAGTTCTTCGCGCTCGATGGTCGACTCGTAGTCGAAGGCCGCAGCGATCGGCTCGTACTGGAACGAGACCTCGCTGAAGCCGATCTTGCGCGCCACTTCGGCCAGGGGGTCCTCTGCCTCCTGGTCGGCAAGCGAATCATCGTCGACGAAATGCACCGGGCGGCCCAGTACCACTGAGTCGAACGGGCGGCCGGCGTTGGTTTCGGCGCGCTTCTTAAGTTCGCCGATGAACATCCCCAACAGGTCCTTGAACGGCAGGGCGGTGCCCAGCACGCTGGTGTCGTGCTTGATCAGCTTGGAGCCCAGCAGGCTCTTGAGCGAGCGCATCAGACGCCCTTCATAGCCTTCGAGGTATTCGTGCAGCGCCATGCGGCCATAGGCGGGTCGGCGCTCCTCGAGATTGAAAAAAACCACGGACGGCAGGGTGATCTTGCCGTCCTCCAGCGCAATCAGCGACTCCTCGCCAGGGCGATGCCAGCCGACGGTGGAGTTGGAGGTGCCGAAGTCGATGCCGCAGGCACGGGCCGGGGATGCGTTTTTCATGTTGTCGAGGGTTCCGGTAAAAAACGGCCGCGCAGTGTATGCCAGTCGTTGACAGAATCGAAGGCCGAATATCCGTTATTTACCCGCCCGGTGCCTTGAAAGCGCATCAACGACCCCCAATTTAGTCTTATCGATCCGGCCTGCGGGATTCTTTTCGCACAGGCGTATTCATTCACGCCCCTGCAGGGCCGATAAACTTCCATCGCGCGTCGCGTCTCACACATCGAGCGCTGGCGCCGCGACCCCGGTAAACGAAGGTGGTTACCCCCAATGGATTTCAAAGACTACTACAAGATCCTCGGCGTAGAGCCGACGGCGGATGAGAAAGAGATCAAGTCCGCTTACCGCAAGTTGGCGCGTAAGTATCATCCCGACGTCAGCAAAGAGGCGGGTGCCGAGGACAAGTTCAAGGAAGCTTCCGAGGCCTATGAGGCCTTGAGCAACGCGGAGAAACGCGCCGAATACGACGAGTTGCGTAAATACGGTCAGCATGGCCGGCCGTTCCAGGGCCCGCCGGGCTGGCAGGGTCGCGGCGGTGGCGGTTTCGACGAGGGCGCGGATTTCTCCGACTTCTTCAGCTCCATTTTCGGTGGTTCCGGCGGTGGTCGGCCGGGCGGCAATCCGTTCGGCAGCGGCCAAGGGCGCAGCCGTGGTCGTGATGGCCAGGATGTGCAGATGGAGTTGCCGGTGTCGCTGGAAGAAACCCTGGCCACCGAGTCGAAGAAAATCAGCTTCAAGGTGCCGCAGCACAATGCAGCCGGACAGCGCGTGGCGGATTCGCTGAAGAGCCTCAACGTCAAGATCCCGGCCGGGGTGGCTGACGGCGAGCGCATTCGCCTCAAGGGCCAGGGTGCGCCGGGTATCGGCGGCGGGGCCACGGGTGACCTGTACCTGACCATCAACTTCGAGAAACACCCGTTTTTCGAGGTGGATGGCGACGACCTGATTCTGCAGGTGCCATTGGCGCCCTGGGAGGTGGCGCTGGGCACCAAGGTGGCAGTGCCGACCCTGACCGGGCGCATCAACCTGACCATCCGCCCGGATAGCCAGAACGGCCAGCGGCTGCGGGTCAAGGGCAATGGTCTGTTGAACAAGCAGGGCCAGCGCGGTGATCTGTTTGCGCAGATCAAGGTGGTCATGCCGACCCACAACGACGCCGAGGCGCAAGCATTGTGGGAGTCGTTGGCGAAAAACAGCGAGTTCGATCCGCGGGCGAACTGGAGTCGCTGATCCGGCGCCTCTGGCTTGATCAGGAACGCCTGATCTCTCTTCGGGTCGGGACGGGGTCCTGAGGCAACCCCCGAGCCGCTGGAGCACCTCCAGCGGCTTGATGCGGATGATGCATGCCGCGTGACCTGCCAAGCGTCCGCACGGCAAACGGGCACGGGCGTTAACGTCCGATGATTTGCGGGTCCGGCGTTTCCGGCAAGGTACCGATCTCGATTTTCAGATCGGATTTCAGGCTGCCGCGTCGCGCCGTCAAGCGCTGGCCGAGGTCGGGGCTGATATTCAACTCCGTATTACGAGGCGCGTCCTTGATCCTCACACCCAGGGTATCGGTCAAATCGGCCAGGCCGGGTATCTCTTCGAACGTGCTGACCCGGGTCTGATCCACCAAGGCGATCCAGCCACTTTCCGGGCGAGCGGCTTGACGCGCGCGAATACGTTGGGCCGCGTAATAGATGCGCATTTTTTGACCGATACCGGCTTCTGCCGGGTTGAGTCCGTGCACCTGGTGGGCGGCGGCGCAATCGAGCGCCTTGACCTTGACCCCTTGCAGGCGCGCCGTGCGAAGCAGCTCCAGTGGGGTGTATTTGGCGATAAGCGACTGGTGAGTCAGTTGCTCAAGGTATTTGAACAAGTCATGGGGCATCAGGCCCGTAGAGATAAAGTGATCGACCCAGCCCTGATGCAGTTCCTTGACCAGAAAGTCGGTGTACAGGGTGTGCACACCCAATGACTTGAGCTTGGCCATGTATTTGATCAGCAGTTTCTTGCTGCCAACCGAGTCATTGACCTCGCCAAGTACCATCCCAAAGGCATTGTCATAAACGTTTTCGAAAAAGACGTCCGGAGTGGTCGACGCGCTGACGTTCGGGATCGTTACCGTGCGGGGTGTCCGGGGCAGGCTGAAGAAGGTTCGAGCATGGGCGGCCAGCTCGTTGCGCGCGGTCAGCAACTCTTGTTTTGCGAACGTGAAGGTGTCATCCAACTCGGTGCTCATCAGGCTTTCGCTGTCACGGCCGATAAGGGTCGCTGTCAGCTCTACATACCTGGCAGAGGTTTCGTAGGGGCTTAACTGTTCATTCAGCCGATGCGCTTCGGCCAATTGCGGCGTCACCCGGGCGCTGTCCAGCAGTTCGTCCGTTTCAAGGTCCAGCGGCCCGAGTGCTTCGCCGGTATAGGGCTCCCACGCGCCTCGCCAGTTCGTCTCCACGGGCCAGGCGCCGACGAGGTTGCCAGGTGTCTGTGGATTGATGACCACCCAGCGATCCAGTACTTCGATGAATTGCACCTCATAGACCTGCTTGTTGAGTTTTATGTAGCGTTTTGCACCGCTAATGTAAAACAGGCCGCCGTCGCCACCGATTTCGGTGGGCAGGGAGGTCAGGTCAACGTCGACGGCATACGACAGGGACGAGCTGGTCTCGATGGCCGCCGGGGTTTCCTCGGCCAGGTCGGCAAAATCGTTGAGGATGCTCTTGCCGCTGCCCTTGAGCATAGGGAGGCTGAACAGCAGCGAAATCGCATCGAGTGCTGCCGCCACGCCAGCCTGGGTGCGCTCCTTATGGGTGTCGCCATGCAGCGCCACGGCGGTGTGGGCTCCGAGGCTGATGGCCGTCGCGCCGGCCACGACGCCGGCCACGAGCTGATCGCCGGGGGCAAGCCCGGCAGTGACGCGCACGAATGCGCTGAGATTGACCAGGAACAGTTTTTTGCGCAGGTCCCAGTTGGACGTCAGCATGATGTGCGCTTCGTGTTCAAGACGGGTGCGAAGTTTGCTCATGAGATAGCTGAAGACATCCTGCTTGATGCGTTCGCTATTGGCGTTGAGTAGTGTTTGTCCTTGGACCCAAGGCGTTCGCTGGATCTGATCCAGGGTTGCATTCAGAGTATCGAGCGTCGAGGAATCGGCTTGATGGTGCGCGTCGAAATGCGAGAGCAGTTGTTCGCGCCGCTCCGGGTTGGCGGCCTCGACGCTTATCCAGTTGTAGACTTCCCGCTCGGAATGAAAGGTCTGAAACCACTGAGGCGGCAAAAAGAGTGTTTGCTGCCCTTGGTTATTCGTGACCCGCACGATGTCCGTCGCCGCTATGCCGCCCAGTGTCAGGCTGTACACCTCGGCAAAGGCGTGTGTCGCGTAGAGCCGATTCAATTGGCCAACGGCGGGCGGGATTCGCACCGGGCCTGCCAGGGTGTAGATGAACTGTTTGAAGACTTTTTGAGTGAGCACGTTGTGACGCATGGCCTGAAAGGCGTGACTGATACACAGTGCTTTGGCGACCATTCGCCCTTGCTCGGCCTGGGCCGTCCAGAAGGCGTCCAACTGAGCCTTGTAGGACTCGGCGAAGTTGGTATCCCACAAGGCATTCATGATCGTCAGCGGGGCCAGTGCCAACTCGTTGCGCTGGTCAAAGGACCCGGCAGTACTGTCCTGGGTGTAAAAACCGCTCATGGTGTCCAGGTCGATGGCATTGATTTGATCGTTGACGTCGAAGCGGCGCTGAGTCAGTTCAGTCATCGTCAGGGACTTGTCGGGCACACCGTAGTGCTCCCAGCCGGTAAAGGTACTGGCGTTGCTGATGGCGTTGGAAAACCGGTGCCAATAGATGGTGTCAGGGTCCAGATCACGGCCGGTGTGTACCTTGAGCAGGCGGGCGGCCTCCTTGCGCGCGCATTCATTGACATCTGGAAAGGCGGTATAGAAATCGGTAACGGCGCGGTTGAGGGCCGCGAGTGTCAGTTCAGGTGTTTCTGGGGCTTCTACGAGGGGCGTGGCGTCGGACATGACTGTCTCCTTGAATATGATGTCTTGGAGTCAGCGAGGGTAGGGAGAGGCGTGGCAGGGGATGGCGTAGATAATTATCGGCGCCTGGCAGGCACGCTGCCTGCCAGGCACCTGTGGCGGTTAGAACAGAAAGTACCGCTGCGCCAACGGCAGTACATCCGCCGGCTCGCACCATAGCAGCACGCCGTCGGCCTTGACCTGATAGGTCTGCGGATCGACGTCGATGTGCGGCAGGTAGCCGTTGTGGATCAGGTCGGTCTTCTGCACCGTACGGCAGCCTTTCACCACTGCAATTCGCTTTTTCAGCCCCAACTGTTCCGGCAAGCCGGCGTCCAGCGCTGCCTGGCTGATGAAGGTCAGGCTGGTGGCATGCCGCGAGCCGCCGTAGCTGGCGAACATCGGCCGATAGTGGACGGGCTGCGGCGTGGGGATCGAAGCGTTGGCGTCGCCCATCAGGCTGGCGGCGATGGCCCCACCCTTGAGGATCAGCGTCGGCTTGACGCCAAAGAATGCCGGGCGCCACAGCACCAGATCCGCCCATTTGCCGATTTCGATCGAGCCCACTTCGTGGCTGATGCCGTGGGTGATCGCCGGGTTGATGGTGTACTTGGCGATGTAGCGCTTGATGCGGAAGTTGTCGTTGCCGGCAACGTCTTCGGCCAGCGGGCCGCGCTGTTTTTTCATCTTGTCGGCGGTTTGCCAGGTGCGCGTGATCACTTCGCCGACGCGGCCCATGGCCTGGCTGTCGGAGCTGATCATGGAGAACGCGCCGAGGTCGTGGAGGATGTCTTCGGCGGCGATGGTCTCGCGGCGGATGCGGCTTTCAGCGAAGGCCACGTCCTCTGCGATGCTGGGGTCCAGGTGATGGCAGACCATGAGCATGTCCAGGTGTTCGTCGATGGTGTTGCGGGTGAACGGACGGGTCGGATTGGTGGAGCTCGGCAATACGTTGGGCAGGCCGCACGCCTTGATGATGTCCGGGGCATGGCCGCCGCCGGCGCCCTCGGTGTGATAGGTATGGATGGTGCGGCCCTTGAAGGCGCCCAGAGTGGTTTCGACGAAGCCCGACTCGTTGAGGGTGTCGGTGTGGATGGCCACCTGCACGTCGTACTGGTCGGCCACGTTCAGGCAGTTGTCGATGGCGGCTGGGGTGGTGCCCCAGTCTTCATGCAACTTGAGGCCGATGGCGCCGGCCTTGACCTGTTCGATCAGCGGCTCGGGCAAACTGGCGTTGCCCTTGCCGGTCAGGCCGATGTTCATCGGGAAGGCGTCGGCGGCCTGCAGCATGCGCGCCAGGTGCCAAGGGCCCGAGGTGCAGGTGGTGGCATTGGTGCCTGTGGCCGGGCCGGTACCGCCACCGATCATGGTGGTGACGCCGCTCATCAGGGCTTCTTCGATCTGTTGCGGGCAGATGAAGTGAATGTGGGTGTCGATGCCGCCAGCGGTGAGGATCATGCCTTCACCGGCGATGACTTCGGTACTGGCGCCAATGGCGATGGTGACGTCTGGCTGGATGTCCGGATTGCCGGCCTTGCCGATGGCAGCGATGCGCCCGTCCTTGAGGCCGACGTCGGCCTTGACCACGCCCCAGTGATCGATGATCAGGGCGTTGGTGATCAGGGTGTCGACCACTTCGGCCGCCAGCAGCTGGCCCTGGCCCATACCGTCGCGGATCACCTTGCCGCCGCCGAATTTCACTTCTTCGCCGTAATGGGTGTAGTCCTTTTCGACCTCGATCCACAGGTCGGTGTCGGCCAGGCGCACCTTGTCGCCAACGGTGGGGCCGAACATGTCGGCGTAGGCTTGTCTGGAAATCTTCAAATCTTCGTTCCTCAGCTTTGAAGCAGCTGCAAGCTTTTAGCTGCAAGCTTCAAGTAAAAGCAAAATGTGTGAGCATCGGCAAACCGCTGTTTCTTGCAGCTTGCAGCTCGAAGCTGCTCCTAAAGGCTGCCCATGATCCGTCCGGCAAAGCCATACACCTTGCGCAGCCCGGCCAGGTCGACCAGTTCCACTTCGCGGCTCTGGCCTGGCTCGAAGCGCACGGCGGTGCCGGCGGGGATGTTCAGGCGCATGCCGCGGGTGGCAGCGCGGTCGAAGGTCAGGGCATCGTTGGTTTCGAAAAAATGGTAGTGCGAGCCCACCTGGATCGGACGGTCGCCGCTATTGGCAACGCTCAGACTGAGGGTGCGGCGGCCGACGTTGAGTTCGATGTCGCCGGGCTGGATCTGGTATTCGCCAGGAATCATGCGGGCAATCCTTGAAGAAGTTTGTAATAGAGGGCGGTATTGATCAGGGTGCCGTCCGGGCGCCCCGCATAGTCGGGGATCTCGCCGACGCGGGTGTATCCGGCTGCCTTGTAGAAGGCTTCGGCGGGGGAGCGCGCTTCGGTGTCGAGGAACAACAGGCCAAGGCCTTTCTGCCGGGCGACGAGTTCGGCGCCATTCATCAACTGAGTCGCCAGGCCGTGGCGTTGGAAGTCGATGTGCACCAGCAGTTTTTGCACCTCGGCACGGTGGCGGCCGTTGGCTTTGTGGCAGGGCGCCAGTTGCACGCTGGCCAGCACTCGTTCGTTGTGCACCACCACCCACAGCAGGCGCTCAGCGCTTTCGAGCTGGCCTTTGAGTTCGCTCAGGTAAGCCATGCCCTGGGCCCGGTCGAAATCATCCAGAAAGCCGATGGACGCGCCTTGTCGCACCGCGTCTTCGAGCAATTCGTACAGGCCCTGCTGATAGTGAGCAAAGCCTTCAACGGTAACGCGACGCAACTGGGCAGCATTCATGGACTTACTCCGAGGGACTCGCAGAAGGTTGAGCACCGGGGTTGAGGATCAATTGCATGAAGGTCAGGTCTAGCCAGCGACCGAACTTGGTGCCGACTTGCGGCATTTGCCCGTTGATCGTGAAACCCAGGCGGTGGTGCAAACGAACGGAGGCCGCATTGCCACTTTCGATGGCAGCCACCATCACGTGTTTATCGCAGGTCCTGGCGCGGTCGATCAGCGCGTTCATCAACTGCGGACCGATGCCCTGGCCGCGCTGGTCGTCGCGGATATACACCGAGTGCTCGACGGTGTGGCGAAAACCCTCGAAAGGCCGCCAGTCTCCAAATGAAGCGTAGCCGACCACGGTGTTCAGGGTGTCGATCGCCACCAGTATCGGATAGCCCTGGGCCTGACGCGCGCTGAACCACGCCTGGCGGTTGCCGAGGTCGACCGGTTGTTCGTTCCAGATTGCCGTGGTGTTGAGCACGGCGTCGTTATAGATGTCGCGAATGGCCGGCAGGTCGGCGTGCAAGGCGTCGCGTATGAGCAATGACATGCAAGGGCCTCAGGCAATCGGTTGGTGCACGGTGACGAGCTTGGTGCCATCCGGGAAGGTAGCTTCGACCTGAATCTCGGGGATCATCTCCGGGATGCCTTCCATCACTTGTTCGCGGCTCAGCAGCGTGGTGCCGTAGTGCATGAGCTCGGCGACCGTCTGGCCATCGCGGGCACCTTCCAGGAGGGCTGCGGAGATGAACGCCATGGCCTCCGGGTAGTTGAGCTTGAGGCCGCGCGCCAGCCGCCGCTCGGCGACGAGGCCGGCGGTGAAGATGAGCATCTTGTCTTTTTCGCGGGGGGTCAGGTCCATGGGGTATCCGTTGTTGAAAGTGTTGGAATGTGGGGTGTTGCCGCTGGCCTCTTCGCGGGCAAGCCTTGTTCCCACAGACGGTGCGGTGCTGTGGGAGCGAGGCTTGCCTGCGAAGGCGTCATACCGCGGTAAGTAGCCATCACGTGCTCCAGATCCGCGGCGCCAGCGCTTCGCGGCCGAGCAGGGCAGGACGCAGCAGTGTCCATAGCGCGATCAGCCAGTCGCGGGCGTGCAGGGCCTCGCTGGCCAGGCAGCGCGCCACCAGCAGGTCGGGTAGCTGGGTCAGGTCGCCGCGCACCTTGCTGGGCAGCTCGCGGCAACGTTGCAACAGGTCGGGGTCGAGCGTACCGGTGATCAACAGTGTGGCAAATACCGGCTGGCCGTCCAGGCCGATGGGCGAATCGAGCAAGCCGTCATCGCCGTTCACGCGCTGGCGTTCGTGCCAGAGGGCGCGGCCGTCGCGACGAATGTCCAGGCGGGATTGAAAGTGGCCACGATCAAAACGCTCGCCAGCGGCCGGCCGGCCCAGCGCGACCACGTCCCAGTACAGCAGGCGGGCGTCGCCCTCGAGCTCGATCACGGTCTGCAACTCGGCCTGGGCGCCGCTGTAGACGATGGTCTCCTGGGGCATCCACTCCAGAGTCGCGCCGGCGGTGACGTGCAATTTCAGCTGTTGATAAGCCGTTCCGGTGGCGCGATACCACTTGGCCGCGCCGGGGCTGGTCAACTGCACCCAGGCATTGGCGCCGACGCTGGCCGTGATGTCGAGGCGATCGCCACCGGCAATGCCCCCTGGAGGGTGCACGATGATGTGCTGGCACACCTCGGGGCCTTCGGCGTAGAGGTGCTTCTGCACCCGCAGCGGGCCCTTGTGGCGGCGCAATACCGGCCGGGTGCTGGCGCCGAATCGGGCATAGCCCAGCTCGAGTTCAGCGTGCCAGCTCGGGGTATAGAGGGCAGGGGAAACGGGTAAATTCATGGGCTCTCGTACAGGGCTCTGGTCAAGGGACGCTCGTCAGGCAGATTAGATGGTTACCAGGCCGCGTACACCCTCGGCCTCCATGTTTTCGCCGCGGCCCTGCTGGACGATTTCGCCACGGGACATCACCAGGTACTGGTCGGCCAGTTCGGCGGCGAAGTCATAGAACTGCTCGACCAGCAGAATAGCCATGTCACCCTTGGCCGCAAGCTTCTTGATCACCGCGCCGATCTCTTTGATCACCGACGGTTGGATACCTTCGGTGGGTTCGTCGAGGATCAGCAAGCGCGGGCGGCTGGCCAGGGCCCTGCCGATAGCCAGCTGTTGCTGCTGGCCGCCGGACAGATCGCCACCGCGGCGGTGCTTCATTTGCAGCAGCACCGGGAAGAGTTCGTAGATGAACGCCGGGACTTCCTTGGCTTCGCTGCCGGGAAAGCGCGACAGGCCCATCAGCAGGTTTTCCTCGACGGTCAGGCGGCCGAAAATCTCCCGCCCCTGAGGCACGTAGGCGATGCCGGCGTGCACGCGCTGGTGCGGTTTGAAGCCGGTAATGGCCTTGCCTTCCCAGTTGACGCTGCCTTCCCTGGCCGGGATCAGGCCCATCAGGCATTTGAGCAGGGTGGTCTTGCCCACGCCGTTGCGGCCCAGCAGGCAGGTGACTTCGCCGACTTTCACCTCGAAGCTCAGGCCGCGCAGGATGTGGCTACCGCCGTAGTATTGGTGCAGGGTGTCGACTTGCAGCATGGGGGGGGCCTCCGGCAGCTGCGAGCTGTTAGCTGCAAGCTGCAAGTAACAGCAAATATGAGTTGTATGTTCGATTGTTATCCGCTCCGATCTTGCAGCTTGCAGCTTGCAGCTTGCAGCTTGCAGCTGCCTCTCAGCGTCCCAGATAAACCTCGATGACCCGCTCGTCCGCCTGCACGTCCTCCAGCGAACCCTCGGCCAGTACGCTGCCCTGGTGCAACACGGTGACGTGGTCGGCGATCGATCCGACGAAGCCCATGTCGTGCTCGACCACCATCAGCGAATGATGCCCGGCGAGGGTCTTGAACAGTTCGGCGGTGAATTCGGTTTCGGCGTCGGTCATGCCCGCGACCGGCTCGTCGAGCAGCAGCAGTTGCGGGTCCTGAACCAGTAGCATGCCGATCTCCAGAAACTGCTTTTGACCGTGGGAAAGCAGCCCTGCCGGGCGCTCCACCGAGGCGCTCAGGCGGATGGTCTCCAGTACCTGATCGATGCGGTCGCGTTGCTCGCCAGTCAGGCGCGCGCGCAGACTGGCCCACACCGACTTGTTGGTCTTCTGCGCCAGTTCGAGATTCTCGAACACAGTGAGCGCTTCGAACACTGTCGGCTTCTGGAACTTGCGCCCGATACCGGCCTGGGCGATCTGCACTTCGCTCATGATGGTCAGGTCCATGGTTTCACCAAACCAGGCCTTGCCATGGGAGGGGCGGGTCTTGCCAGTGATCACGTCCATCAGCGTGGTCTTGCCGGCGCCGTTGGGTCCGATGATGCAGCGCAATTCGCCAACACCGATGTACAGGTTGAGGTTGTTCAGGGCCTTGAAGCCATCGAAGCTGACGCTGATGTCTTCCAGGGTGAGGATGGTCCCGTGGCGGGTATCCAGGCCCTTGCCGGCGCTGGAACCCAGGCCGATGGCGTCACGACTGGTGCCTTCGTCGGCGTTCGGATCAAGGACCGGCTCGAGCATGAATTGCGAGGTAGGGGGCGTTCTCATTGTTCGCTCCTTTTCTTCAGCAGGCCGATCACGCCTTTAGGCAGATACAGGGTGACGATGATGAACAGCGCGCCCAGAAAGAACAGCCAGTACTCGGGAAAGGCCACGGTGAACCAGCTCTTCATGCCGTTGACCACGCCAGCGCCCAGCAGCGGCCCGATCAGCGTGCCGCGGCCTCCCAGCGCCACCCACACGGCGGCCTCGATGGAGTTGGTCGGCGACATTTCGCTGGGGTTGATGATGCCCACCTGCGGCACATACAGCGCCCCGGCCAGACCGCACAGCACGGCGCTCAAGACCCACACGAAGAGCTTGAAACCGCGCGGGTCGTAACCGCAGAACATCAGGCGATTCTCGGCGTCACGCAGGGCGGTCAGCACGCGGCCGAACTTGCTGCGCGCCAGGCGAAAGCCCAGCCACAGGCTCACCAACAGTAGTGCCACGGTAAGCAGGAACAGCACCGCGCGAGTGCCCTGGGAGGTGATATCGAAACCGAGGATGCTGCGAAAGTTGGTAAAGCCGTTGTTGCCGCCAAAACCCGTCTCGTTGCGAAAGAACAGCAGCATGCCGGCGAAGGTCAACGCCTGGGTCATGATCGAAAAATACACGCCCTTGATCCGCGAGCGGAAGGCGAAGAAGCCGAACACCAGGGCCAGCAGACCTGGTGCCAGCACCACCAGGCACAGGGCCCAGAGGAAGTGCTCGGTGCCGACCCAGTACCAGGGCAGTTCGCTCCACGACAGAAACGTCATGAACGCCGGCAGGCCGTCACCGGCGGCCTGGCGCATCAGGTACATGCCCATGGCGTAGCCGCCGAGGGCGAAGAACAGCCCGTGGCCCAGGGACAACAGCCCCGCGTAACCCCAGACCAGATCCAGGGCCAGGGCGACGATGGCGTAGCAGAGAATCTTGCCGACCAGGGTCAAGGTATAGGCCGACACCTGCAGGCCATTACTGGCCGGCAGCAGCGACAACAACGGCATGGCCAGCAACACCAGCAGGATCACGGCGCCGATGGCGAGGGTGACCTTGGGGCCGGCTTTTTGCGCGGCGGTGAGCATCAGGGGCTGGTTCATCAGTCGATCACCCGTCCTTTGAGCGCGAAGAGGCCTTGCGGACGCTTCTGGATAAACAGAATGATCAGCGCGAGGATAAGAATCTTGCCCAGTACGGCGCCGATCTGTGGTTCGAGGATCTTGTTGGCGATGCCCAGGCCGAAGGCTGCCGAGACGCTACCGGCCAGTTGTCCTACTCCGCCAAGTACCACCACCAGGAAGGAGTCGATGATGTAGCTCTGGCCCAGGTCCGGGCCGACGTTGCCGATCTGGCTCAGGGCCACGCCGCCCAGGCCGGCGATGCCCGAGCCGAGGCCGAAGGCGAGCATGTCGACGCGCCCGGTGGGCACGCCGCAGCAGGCGGCCATGTTGCGGTTCTGGGTGACGGCGCGCACGTTGAGGCCCAGGCGAGTCTTGTTCAGCAGCAGCCAGGTCAGCACCACCACCGCCAGGGCGAAGGCGATGATGACGATACGGTTGTACGGCAGCACCAGGTTGGGCAGCACTTGAATACCGCCGGATAGCCATTCGGGGTTGGCGACCTCGACGTTCTGCGCGCCGAAGGCCAGGCGTACGGCCTGGATCAGCATCAGGCTGATGCCCCAGGTGGCGAGCAGGGTTTCCAGTGGCCGTCCGTAGAGGTGGCGGATCACTGTGCGCTCCAGTGCCATGCCGATGGCTGCGGTGACGAAGAATGCCACTGGCAGCGCAATCAATGGATAGAACTCGATGGCGCCCGGGGCGAAGCGCTGGAAGAGGAGTTGCACCACGTAGGTGGAGTAGGCGCCGAGCATCAGCATCTCGCCGTGGGCCATGTTGATCACGCCCAGCAGGCCGAAGGTGATCGCCAGACCGAGGGCGGCCAGCAGCAGGATCGAACCCAGGGAGATACCACTGAACGCCTGGCCGAGCAGGTCGCCGATCATCAATTGACGTTTGACCTGGGTCAGGCTGGTTTCGGCGGCGGTGCGTACCCCGGCATCGGCTTCGACGCCAGGGGCGAGAATGTCTTCGAGGCGGGTCTTGGCCAGCGGATCACCCGTGTCGCCCAGCAGGCGCACCGCAGCCAGGCGCACGGCGGGATTGGGATCGACCAGTTGCAGGTTGGCGAGGGCCAGGCCCAGGGCGGTTTTGACCTTGTTGTCTTTTTCGCCGGCGAACTGGTGCTCGAGGAGGGTCAACTGCGCCGGTTGCGCACTCTTCTGCAACTGTTGGGCGGCGGCCAGGCGCAGGGTGGCGTCGGTGGCGAGCAGTTGGTGGGCGGCCACGGCGTTTTCCACCAGGCCGCGCAGGCGGTTGTTCAGGCGCAGTTTGCGCACGGGCTCGACGGCGGCAGCGCTGCCAGCGAGGGGGGAATAGGTGTCGTTGCGTTGAACGAATGGGTGTTTGTCGGCATCGGCCGCCACGCTGCCTGCCTGCAAGGCCAGGAGCAACTCGATGCGCTCGGGTACCGGCTGGGCGGCCCAGGTTTCCAGCAGCTTGGCCTGGCCGGAAGAGTCGGCAGCGACGAAGTCACTGGCGTCGTTGGCGCGTGCGGCGAACGGCAGCAGCAGAGCCAGGGCGACGATGAGGCGAAGGAGGGTGGTGGGCATATCGGTGTCCTGTGCAGCAATGCGATCCAACGATCCCGAAGCCCTGAGCATATCCCTTGTGGGAGCGGGCTCTGCCCGCGAAGGCGCCAGTAGCAGCGCCTTGGATCAACAAGTCGTGTGGTGATCTTGCTGAGGTCTTCGCGGGCAGAGCCCGCTCCCACAGGGTTGGCAGTGTTTCAGGACAGCAGTCGTGCTTAGTTGCTCTTCACCGGATGATCCGGCTTCTTGTCGTTGCCAGGAATGTACGGGCTCCACGGCTGGGCGCGGATCGGCTCCTTGGTCTGCCACACGACGTTGAACTGACCGTCATCCTGGATCTCGCCGATCATTACCGGCTTGTGCAGGTGGTGGTTGGTCTTGTCCATGGTCAGGGTGTAGCCCGACGGCGCGGCGAAGGTCTGTCCGGCCATGGCGTCACGGACCTTGTCGACATCGAACGACTTGGCTTTCTCGGCGGCCTGGGCCCACATATGGATACCCACGTAGGTAGCTTCCATCGGATCGTTGGTCACGGCCTTGTCGGCGCCTGGGAGGTTGTTTTTCTTGGCGTAGGCTTTCCAGTCAGCGACGAATTTCTTGTTGACCGGGTTCTCGACCGACTGGAAGTAGTTCCAGGCTGCCAGGTTGCCTACCAATGGCTTGGTATCGATGCCGCGCAGTTCTTCTTCGCCTACCGAGAAGGCCACGACGGGTACGTCGGTGGCTTTCAGGCCCTGGTTGGCGAGTTCCTTGTAGAACGGCACGTTGGAGTCGCCGTTGACGGTGGAAATCACCGCAGTCTTGCCGCCGGCGGAGAATTTTTTGATATTCGAAACGATGGTCTGGTAGTCGGCGTGGCCGAACGGGGTGTAGACCTCTTCGATATCGCTGTCCTTCACGCCCTTGGAGTGCAGGAACGAGCGCAGAATCTTGTTGGTAGTGCGCGGGTAGACGTAGTCGGTACCCAGGAGGAAGAAGCGCTTGGCCGCGCCGCCGTCTTCGCTCATCAGGTATTCCACCGCAGGAATCGCTTGTTGATTAGGCGCGGCGCCGGTGTAAAACACGTTCGGCGACATCTCTTCGCCTTCGTATTGCACGGGGTAGAACAGCAGGCCGTTGAGCTCTTCGAACACCGGCAATACCGATTTGCGCGACACCGAAGTCCAGCAGCCGAACACCACGGCGACTTTATCCTGGGTCAGCAGTTGGCGAGCCTTTTCAGCGAACAGCGGCCAGTTGGAGGCCGGGTCGACCACCACGGGCTCCAGCATCTTGCCGTTCACGCCGCCTTTGGCGTTGATCTCGGCGATGGTCATCAGCGCCATGTCCTTGAGGGACGTCTCGGAAATAGCCATGGTGCCCGACAGCGAATGCAGAATGCCGACCTTGATGGTCTCGGCGGCCTGGGCGGTCCAGGTCAATCCCATGGCGGCGATGGATGCCGTCAACGTAAAAGCCTTGATCAAGCTGCGACGCTTCATTGTGCAATCTCCATGTACGTGCGTTTTTTTAGTGGGGCAGATGGCGATTCGGTGAAAGCTGCACAGAGTGCTAGCAAAGGCTGTGCCTAACCGCTTGCGGCGCGCTGGTATGGGGCTCGCAGGGACAGAGATGATGGGCGACCCGCACTTTGTTGGTGCGCGTTTTAGGGAGGGGTGCGTTGGGCGGGGCTAATCTGGTGCGCTGTTGCTGACCGATTGGTCAGGTCTGCAGCATTTCTTCCGCGAGGATATTTACCAGAGGTGGTGGGCTCATTGCGGGCAAGCCTTGTTCATACTGGAGTACGACGCTGGGACGGCTTGCACTGCGGGGCTTGCGCGTTCGACGGCGAAGGGGCCAGTCCGACCGCGGCAATCTTCCCCAGTTACGACGCTGAAGCGGCAGAACGCTGTGGAAGCAAGGCTCCCCCGCCGAAGGGGTCCGTACAGTAGAGGGCTAAGGCGCAGCCCGGCTGATCGGCACGTCGATCGTTACATCGCCGGCCTTTTCGAAATGCAGGGTCAAGGGGAAGTGCTCACCTTCGGCGCGAGGCGCATCGTCGTGCAGATCCAGGAGCATGACGTGGTAACTCATGGGGGCGAACACCGCATCTTCTTCAGGGTTGATCTGCAGCGAATCGAGTGGCTGCATTTTCATCATGCCGTCTTGGTGCAGGTGCTGATGCAACTGGGCCGATCCGGCGATCGGCGTGTCGACGCTGACCAGGCGATCGGGATAGGTGCCGTGGTTGCCGATCACAAAATACGCCGCCATGGTCGGGGCGTTGGGCGGCAGCGCCTGGGACCAGGGTGCCTGGACGGTGATGTCGCCCACTGTGTAGTCCTTGGCGCTGGCCAATGCGCTGGTGCACAGCAGGGCGAGGCCGATGAGCCGGGTAATGAGGCGCCAGGTGGAGGTCATCAAACGCGTCCTTGTTCGGGGAATGGGCGCCATATTAGCCAGATGGCGGGGTGGAAGTAAAAAGGCCGATGGGGTTTGCCGCTTCAGGTATGCAAGGGTCGAAGCCCTCTTCGCCGCCGAACGCGCACCCTCGCTCTCACAAAAGCACGGTATACATCTGTGGGGGCAGGGTTTGCCTGGGAATGGCCCTGTAAGTTCATCCCAACTGCCGGGGCAATAGTTCGATCAACTCGGCGACACTATCAAATTCTCGATCAACCGTCGGCAGCGGTGGGCGAGCCAGTACCAGCACGGGAATATGACGCTCGCGGGCTACTTGCAGTTTAGGCTCGGTGGCGCTGCTGCCGCTGTTCTTGCTGATCAACACGTCAAAGTCGTTGGCGGCGAACAGCGCGCGTTCTTCGTCCAGCAGGAATGGCCCCCGCGCGCCGATGATGTGGCAGCGGCTGTTGCCCGGGTGCTCGTCCAGCGTGCGCAGAGTCCAGAACTGTCCCTCGGGAATCTCGTGCAGGTACTGCAGCGGTTCGCGGCCCAGGGTGAAGAAGGGCCGCT
>CAJCIO010000052.1 GCA_903970465.1 Gammaproteobacteria bacterium | reverse complement strand
AGCGAAGGCGGGCGGACGAGGCCATGGGTGAAACTCCTGCGGGTCTGGCGTCACAAAGGCGCTACGTTAGTGAGCGCATCGACGCCACGCAAGACGGGGCGGGGTGTTTATTTTCTCGTGCAGAACTCCCTGGCGATGATTCCCTGTGGGAGCGAGCTCTGCTCGCGAAGGGGTCATCCAGCGCTCCGGCGCCTGACAGGAGGCTCCTTCGCGGGCAGAGCCCACTCCCACAAAGGGAATCACGGCTTGGGAGGATTGATCTTTGCCACCCATTCATAAGCCCGCACGGTCGCGGGGCGGGCCTTGATGGCATTGAACCAGCGCTGGACGCTGGGGAAGTCAGCGAGGTCCTGATTCTGCCACTCATGGGACACGGTCCACGGATAGATGGCCATGTCGGCGATGCTGTACTCATCGCCGGCGACGAACGGTCGGTCCGCCAAGCGGCGGTCCAGCACGCCATACAGACGCGCCGTCTCATCGACATAGCGCTTGATCGCGTAGGGGATCTTTTCTGGAGCGAAGCGGTTGAAGTGGTGATTCTGCCCCGCCATCGGCCCCAGCCCGCCCATTTGCCAGAACAGCCACTGCAGCGCTTCCTGGCGGCCGCGCAGGTCTGTGGGCAGGAATAGACCAGTCTTTTCAGCAAGGTAAAGCAGGATGGCGCCTGATTCGAACAGCGATAGCGGTCCGGAGCCATCGTCGGGCGATGGGTCGACGATGGCGGGGATGCGGTTGTTCGGTGATATTTTCAGAAAGTCGGGAGCGAATTGCTCGTTCTCGCTGATATTGATGGGATGGACGTTGTAGGGCAGGCCGGCCTCTTCAAGAAACAAGGTGATCTTGTGGCCGTTGGGGGTGGTCCAGTAATACAGGTCGATCATGCCGCTCTCCAGAGGATGGGTCCATCGTGGTGGAGACATGAGGGCTGAGCGAGGGAATTCAACCCGCGTATAGAAGCGCTTGCCCCCAACAGCGCCAGGTCAGTCACAACCACAAGGGTTGCGCTGAACGCTGAGGGGGGCAAGCCGACGCGTCATACAAGAATCAGGCGCCGTGGCACTTCTTGAATTTCTTCGCGCTGCCGCATGGGCAAGGATCGTTCCGGCCGACTTCCTTCAAGGCGTTGCGCACTGGCTCTTGAGGCGCGTGGTTGCAATGCGGGCCGTGAACATGGCCATGGGGCTCGTGATGGTCATGTGCATGGTCATGCTCGTGGTTGCAGTCGGGGCCATGGACATGGGGTTGCTGGGTCATTTGTGCTTACTCCGGAATATAATCGCCGGGAATTATCTCACCACTGTGATCCAGATGCAGGTTGTGCCTGAACAAAAATCCAGTTTTGAGCCTGCCTTCCAGACGATAGGGCACGGGGCGCTCGGGATGCTTGAGCAATTTCGCCAGGTCACGCAGGTGTTCCCACAGGTTGGTGCGCACCGGGATCTCGTAATATTCCTTGCTGTGGGCCGCCACGGTGAACCAGTCGTCGACTTCGCCGTCGGTCAATAGAATGTCGCCCAGTGTCACGCGATAGATCAGCCCGCGCACCCGCAGTCGCGAATTATTGGGGTTGTCGATGCTGAACCGCAGCACGAAGCGCTGCTCAAGGACTTTGGCCTTGACCACCTCGACATGCACCAGATGCACTTGCGGGTCCTGGTAAGGGCCGCTGAACCAGGACGAGCACCCGCAGAGGCCGAGCAGCAATGCCAAGCCTATAGCGTGCTTGAGGCCAGCGGCGTGTGTCACAAGCGTCCTGTGGTTCATCGATGATTCCCTCTGGCCAGCAGTCTAACAAGCGCGCAGGCGCGAGCAAGCCCCCATGACGGTATATCACGCGGCCCTTGTTGGGTAAAAAGCCCCTGGTTCATACTTGCCCCCAGCCGGCGCGGCCCGTGCGGCCCACTCAGGAGAATTGCCATGAGCGTTTACGAAATCGTCTTCACCGGCCAGGTGCTGCCTGGCGCTCGGCTCGAAGCGGTCAAGGCCAACCTCGCCCGGCTGTTCCAGGCCGACGAGCAGCGCATCGAGTTGCTGTTTTCCGGGCGCCGCCTGGTGCTCAAGAACAACCTCGATGCCGCCGCCGCCGAGAAGTATCGCGCGACGCTTGAGCGCGCTGGTGCGCTGGTCGAAGTGATAGACCTGAGTGCCCAGGTCGAAGAAATCGAAATGGCTCCGGCGCCAGCGATCGGGCGCGTCGAGGTGGTGCCGCGGGACGTCTATATGGCAGCGTTTACCGAGGTGGACGCGCCCGACTACGCGATCGCCGAGGCGGGCGCGCCGATGCAACCACCCAAACCCGATGTGCCGCCGCCGGCACTGGACCTCAGCCAGCTCAGCCTGGCGCCCGCCGGCAGTGACCTGGGCCAGGCCAAGGCGGCTCCAGCGGGCCCTGCGCCGGATACTTCGCATCTGAGCATTATTGGCTGAGGTAAGCAGCGCAGCACTTCTTGAACTTCTGCCCGCTGGCACAGGGGCACGGGTCGTTGCGCCCGGCATCCAGCCCTACGGTGGGGTCGATGAAGTACCAGCGCCCGCTGTTTTGCACAAAGGCCGACCGCTCGCGATGGCTGTGCTCGCCGTTGCTGTCATGCCAGCGTGCGACGAACGTCACGAAGGCGTGCTCGGGCTGCCCGCCAATGACCTGAACGTTTTCCACTTCCAGTCCCAGCCAGGTGCTTTGCGCGCTCCATTGCTCGATGGCGTTACGGTCGAGGGCTTGCTGCTGGGCCGGCAGCGTGGTGGCCAGCAGGTAATCGATATGGCCGAGCACATAGGCGCTGTAACGCGAGCGCATCAACGCCTGGGCGTCAGGCGCCGGGTGGCCTTCATGATAGTGACCACAGCAGACATTCAGCAGGTTGCCGCTGCCGCAGGGGCAAATCGCCGTGCTCATAGGGTCACCACCAGTATTTGCCGAAGTTTTCCGGGTTGGCCCAGAACCGCGCGTTGAGCCAGTCCGGGACCTGTTTGTATTCACGTAGATCATAGGTGAACAACGTCAGTACCTGGCCGTCGCGCTCGAAGCGCTCGTTCGCCTGCAGGGCCAGGGAATAGAAGTCGGTATCGCTCCAGCCGCTGGCGGCCAGGTCCACCAGCACGGCGATGCGGCTCGCGTTGAGATTGCGGATGCCGCCCAGCAGTTGCAGGCCGTCGCGCTTGGGCAAATGCTCCAGGCAATCGATGACGACGGCCAGGTCGAAGCGCTGGCTGGCGAGATCTGCCGGCAACGGCCCGGGCGCGCAGGCCGAGATCTGCGAAGTGGGGCGGGCCGTGGCATAGGCGTCGAGCGCGGGGAATTGGCCGGCACCGACCACCAGCAGGCGTTCAGCCGCCTGCTGGTCAAGCAGGGCCGCCAGGGCCTGCTGGGGTGTGCGCATGGAAAAGCCTTCGGTCATGGGGTGTCCTCGATCAGAACTGCCAAGACTAGCCGGGTAGCGCGTCGAGGCCTATAGCTGGGTGAATAAATGGCATTTTTCAATCACTTGCAAGGGAACTTTTTGAAAGTGTCAATTTTTCTACAGCCCGCGCAGGCTTTAGCTTGTAGAGGCGTTGTGGGCCTGCTTTACTGCACCTGAACCGGCAGCAGCCGGTAGAAACCAGGAGTAACACGATGAGTATTCTCACGCGGGGTTTTATCCCCGTTCTTCTGGTCAGTAGTGTTCTTTCGGGGTGCGCAATGACCACACACAGTGATGGCAGTGCACCGCTCAACCAAAGGAACTGGCCTATTTGCAGCGTGGTGGGCGGCCTGGTCGGCGGCGGCCTCGGTGCTATCAAAAGCGGGGCGTGGGCAGGTGGCGGGGCGGCCTTGGGTGCCATCGCCGGTGGTCTGATCTGTTTTGCCCAGGATGGCGACGAAGACGGCGATGGAGTGTTCGACCGCCGCGACCGTTGCAAAGGGACTCCCCCGCATACACCGGTCAGTATGGCCAATGGCTGCCCGCTGCCGCAGTATCCCGCCAAGCCGCCAGCGGCGCCGCCGCCATTGCCGCCCGTGGCTGAGCAGGTGATTACTCTCAGCGATGCCGATAACGTGCTGTTCGCCTTTGATTCATCGACGCTGACGCCCGAGTTCCAGGCCGAGCTGAGCAAGTTGGTCGGTGATCTGAAGAAAAGCGACATCAAGGGCATCAAGGTGGTGGGGCATACCGATAGTGTCGGCACCGACGCCTACAACCAGAAACTCTCCGAACGCCGCGCCGCCAGCGTCGAGAAATTCCTGACAGCCGAGGGTGTGTCTTCGAGCCTGCTGACCAGCGAAGGCATGGGCGAGAGCCAGCCCGTGGCGGATAACGCGACCGCAGAGGGACGATCGAAGAATCGACGGGTCGAGTTGCATTTGAGTCGTTGAAGCATTGGCGCTGCCGATGACGTCTTCGCGAGCACGCTTTGCTGCCACAGTCTTGATTCGCGCATTTGTGGAAGCAGGGCTCGCCCGCGAAGAGGTCAGAGAGGCTGGCCAAAGGTCTTGGCTGGGAAATTGTGCGTTCAGGCGCTAAGGTACGCCTCTTTCACTTTTACTGAGGTCGCCGATGAAAGGCCTGTTGTGGTTCGGCAAAATGCTCACGCTGTTGTTCTGGTGGGTGGTGCTGGTCAATCTGTTCGTCCCGCTGGGGCAGCCTTTCGAGTGGCTGATTCACTTCGGCGCCTTGGCGTTGCTGGGGTTGCACGTGGTGGAGCTGGTTGCATTCAATCGGCGCCTGCGGGGTCGTAGTCATCCCTGGTTCGACCGCCTGCAGATACTGCTGACCGGGATCTTCCACGTTGTATCCATTCCCCGTGTCGGTCCTGCGCCGACTGCCTGATTCTCTCTATCCGCGCCGTGGCTACAGAATCACACTCTCAAAACCATGGCCGCGCTGATGCCAGCGCAATCACCGCCAAGCCAATCAGCAGATTGACCCCTACTAACCGGCGAATGCGCACCATGACGGCGCCCCCCGTGGCCCAGTCCTGAGCATCGACTGCGCGCCGCAACTCGGGTAGTTGCAATCCTTGTACCCGCAGAAACAATGCGGCCATGACCACATACAGCCCCATCATCGCCTGGACATAACGTGGCGCACCGTCGAAACCGTGGTAGCGCAGGTGCAGCATGGCCACGCCGCTGATCGGAAGCGTCAGCAAACACAGCCAGACCCAGGAAAAGAAGCGTGGGAAAATTCCCGCCCATAATCCCAGTCGAGCCGGCCCTTCCAGGGTTGCAGCCGCCACGGGCCGCAGGATCATCCAGGCGAAAAACATCCCGCCGACCCACACTACCGACGCCAGGACGTGCAAGGTGTAGAAGAAGTTGAAGAAGGCCATGCATATCTCCGTTCGGCGTTCCGAGGTTTAGCGGGGTATGATAGCGACCCGATCGAAACACTGAAAATTTATACAGGCTTCAGCGCCCAAGACTCATGATCAGCACAGCACTCAAATCTCAGATCCAGGGCGCCTATTCGCGTTTCCTCGAAGCCAAGAGCCTCAAGCCACGCTATGGCCAGCGCTTGATGATTGCCGAGGTGGCCAAGGTCCTGGGTGATATCGAAGTCGATGACGAAGGCCGTCGCAGTGGTCCGCCCGCGGTGGTTGCCGTGGAAGCCGGCACCGGTACCGGCAAGACCGTCGCCTACAGCCTCGCCACCATCCCGGCTGCCAAGGAGGCTGGCAAGCGACTGGTCATCGCTACCGCCACCGTCGCCTTGCAAGAGCAGATCGTCTACAAGGACCTGCCCGACCTTATGCGCAACAGCGGCTTGAATTTCACCTTCGCCCTGGCCAAGGGGCGTGGTCGCTATCTGTGCCTGTCCAAACTCGACGCGCTTCTGCAGGAGGGCCACGCGCAAACCGCAACGGCCCAGTTGTTCGAAGACGAAGGCTTCAAGATCGAGGTCGATGAAGTCAGCCAGAAGCTCTTCACCAGCATGATCGAGAAGCTTGCCGGCAATAAATGGGACGGCGACCGCGACAGCTGGCCCCAGGCGCTGGAGGACCACCACTGGGCGCGGCTTACCACCGATCACAGTCAGTGCACCACCCGTCACTGTCCCAACTTCCAGCAGTGCGCCTTCTACAAGGCCCGCGAAGGCATGGGCAAGGTGGATGTGATCGTCACCAACCACGACATGGTGCTGGCCGACCTGGCGCTGGGCGGCGGTGCCGTGCTGCCCGACCCGCGCGATACCCTCTATGTATTCGACGAGGGCCATCACCTGCCGGACAAGGCCATTGGTCACTTCGCCCATTACAGCCGCCTGCGCTCTACCGCCGACTGGCTCGAGCAAACCGCCAAGAACCTCACCAAGCTTCTGGCCCAGCACCCCTTGCCAGGTGATCTGGGCAAGCTCATCGAGCAGGTGCCGGAGCTGGCGCGGGAGATCAAGGCGCAGCAACAGTTCATGTTCGCGGCGTGCGAGCAGGTCGCTGACTTCAAACCCGGCGAAGACATGGAAGGCCGCGAGCGGCCCCGCCATCGCTTCGTCGGCGGGGTGATTCCCGAGCACATGCGGGAAATGGGCATCGAGCTGAAAAAAGGCTTCTCGCGCCTCACCGACCTGTTCACGCGCTTGAGCGATCTGCTCAAGGAGGGCATGGAAGGGGAGGTCAATATCGGCATCGCCAGCCACCAGGCCGAAGAGTGGTATCCGCTGTTCGGTACCTTGCTGGCGCGCGCTTCCGGCAGTTGGGAGCTATGGACTGCGTTCACCGTCGAAGACCCGGAAGACAGCGCCCCCATGGCGCGCTGGTTGACGTTGTCCGAAAGTGGCGCGCTGTATGACATCGAGGTCAATGCCAGCCCGATCCTGGCGGCCGAAATGCTGCGGCGCAATCTGTGGAACGTGGCGTATGGCTGCCTGGTCACCTCGGCAACCTTGACCGCGCTGGGCAAGTTCGACCGCTATCGCATGCGCGCCGGTATCCCCAAGGACTCGGTGACCACCGTGGTGCCGAGCCCGTTTCATCATGCCGATGCTGGCGTGCTGCGGGTCCCGGACCTGGGCGCCGATCCTCGTGATGCCGCTGGGCATACCGCCGCTATCATCCGTGACTTGCCAGATCTGGTGGAAGGCTCACGCGGCACCCTGGTGCTGTTTTCATCGCGCAAACAGATGCAGGACGTTTTCGACGGCCTGGATCGCGACTGGCGGCGCCAGGTGTTCATTCAAGGCAACCTGTCCAAGCAGGAAACCCTCAACAAGCACAAGGCGCGGGTCGATGGTGGCGAGAGCAGCGTGCTGTTCGGCCTGGCGAGTTTCGCAGAGGGTGTCGACTTGCCCGGGGCCTATTGCGAGCACGTCGTCATCGCCAAGATCCCCTTCGCTGTGCCGGACGATCCCGTCGAAGCGGCGCTGGCCGAATGGATCGAAGCGCGGGGTGGCAACCCGTTCATGGAAATCGCCGTGCCCGATGCCTCGCTGCGTCTGATCCAGGCCTGTGGTCGGCTGCTGCGCACCGAGCAGGACCGCGGCACCATCACGTTGCTGGACCGCCGGGTCGTCACCCAACGGTATGGCAAGGCTATTCTCAACGCGTTGCCACCCTTCCGCCGCGAAATAGGCTGAGCCGCTGACCGCTCAGGCGCAGTGAGGGCATTGAGCGCAATGCCCTTCTATGCTGTCTATACACAATCACTGAGGTCCGCCGGACCTCATCGAGGAGATATATCCGTCTATGTTGCGCCGTTCCCTGCCTGCTGTTCTTGCGCTGATGATCGCGACGCCGCTGATGGCCGCCGAGAGCGAGGCCCCAGCCGTGCCTGCCAGTGCGCCGAGCCAGTCGCCGGCCCCTGCCGCCCCGAGCGTTGCTGCGCCGCCCCCTGCTACCGCGTCGACCGCTGCCCCGGTTGCCGACAGTAGCGCGCCTGCCACCGCTGGCGGAGCGCAGGTGTTGTTCAACTTCGTGCGGCCTACCGATACGGTCAAGATCATCCCGCAAGGTGCCGATCTGCCTCAGGCCAATGCCGAGCAGACCGCCGAGGGCGAGGTGTTGCGGCGCGTTACGTTCAGTGCCGCGGACAAACCCAGCTTGCGCCTGGCGCCCCCGACCGGGGTGTGGGACTGGCGGCAGAACAGCGCTCTGACCCTGCGCGTGCAGAGTGCAATGGATTGGGCCCTGACGCTCTATGTCACGGTGCAGAGCACGGACGGAAAGACGCTCACCAGCCGCATTGACCTACCGGCCGGCCCAGCCCAAACGGTGATCGTCCCGCTGCAGGCCACCTCGCCCGCCAGCCAGGGTATGCGTGCCGGCCCGCCGATGCCCTGGATGCAGGACGGCCTACGCGTACTGCTGGCCAGCAGCGCCGGTGACCTTGGTCGCGATCAGGTGCAGTCGGTGACGCTGTCGCTGGACAAGCCCAACGTCGCGCAGAGCATTCTGCTCGAACGTGTCGCGCTGTTGTCCGACGATACGCTGCAGAAGGCCGCCTACAGCCAGATCGTCGATGCCTATGGGCAGTTCACCCGCAGCCGCTGGCCAGAAAAAGTCAGCAGCGATGAACAACTCAAGACCGAAGCCGGCCGCGAGCAGCAGCAGCTCAAGGGCTGGCTGGCAGAGCGCAAGAAATCGGGTCTGGATCGTTTCGGTGGCGTGACGGGAGGCGTGAGCTTCGAGGCCACGGGATTTTTCCGCACTCAGAAACAGGACGGTCGCTGGTACCTGGTGACGCCTGAAGGCCATCCGTTCTATTCGCTTGGGGTCAATGCGGTGACTCCCGACAACGAGCGGACCTACACCGAAGGCCGTGAATGGATGTTCTCCAGCCTGCCCAAGGCGCAGGATCCCGCGGCGGCTTACTATGGCCAACAGGATGACCGCAGCGGCAACGGTTCGGCCCAGGGCGTGGGCTACAATCACGGCCGCTGGTTCGACTTCTACGCCTCCAACTTGCAGCGTACCTATGGCAAGCCCGATGCGCCGGCAGCCTTCGATGCCGCGCGCTGGCAGGCCCATACCCTCGACCGCCTGCAAAGCTGGGGTTTCAACACCATCGGTAACTGGAGTGACGCCGGCCTGGAAGGCGCCGAGCGCGTGCCATACACCCTGCCGCTGTCTATCGTCGGTGATTACGCCAGCATCAGCACCGGCATGGATTGGTGGGGACGCATGCCCGACCCCTTCGATCCACGTTTCGCCATGGCCACCGAGCGCGCCGTGGCGATCGCGGCTCGCGATCATCGCGAAGATCCTTGGCTGATCGGTTACTACGCGGACAACGAGCTGGCCTGGGCGGGCCCCGGCGCGACCCCTGAAACTCGCTATGCGCTGGCCCTTGGGACGCTGAAACTGACGACCGATATCCCGGCCAAGCGCGCTTTTCTCAAGCAGCTGCGCGACAAATATCGCAATCAGGAAGGGCTGTCGAAAGCCTGGGGCATCGAGTTGCCGGCCTGGGAGTTGATGGAGGATCCAGGCTTCCAGGGTCCGTTGCCAAATAACGAACACCCGCAGATCGAAGCCGACTACCAGCATTTCCAGGAAACCTTCGCGGATACCTACTTCAAGACTGTGTCCGATGCGCTCAAATGGCATGCCCCCAACCAACTGCTGCTCGGTGGTCGCTTTGCCGTGAGCACTCCGGAAGCAGTCAAGGCCTGCGCCCAGTATTGTGATGTGTTGAGTTTCAACTTCTATACCCCGACTCCGCAGGACGGCTATGACTTCAAGGCCCTGGCGGCGCTGGACAAACCGGTGCTGGTCAGTGAGTTCCATTTCGGCTCCCGTGATCGCGGTCTGTTCTGGCCCGGTGTGATGGAAGTGGCCCATGAAGAGGACCGTGGCCCGGCCTACGACAAATTCCTCGATGCAGCCTTGAAGGAACCGTCGATCGTCGGTGTGCACTGGTTCCAGTATCTGGACGAGCCCCTGACCGGGCGTTTGCTGGATGGTGAAAATGGCCACTTCGGCCTGGTGGCGATCACGGATCTGCCTTATTCCGGGTTTGTGACGTCGGTACGCAAGAGCAACCTTGCTGCCCTTGATCGTTTGAGCAAGCTGGCCCCGGCGGCCGCAACCCCGGCCCATGATGGCAAAGGCGGCGCCCATGGCGCGGCTGCCGGCCCGGGTGGCGGCACTGGCCATGGCGGCAAAGGCGGCACGCACTGACCTGGTAAATGGCCCTGGGTGCCATCCGGCACCCATGGGTTCCCAAACGCCGCGCAGACTGGAACAATGCCCGCACTTCTGTTCATGGGTTGCGGGGGCTTTCGGTGCAGATTCAGGGTCATTACGAGCTTCAATTCGAACCGGTCCGCGACGCTTTCGCGGCGTTGTTCGATGATCCCCAGGAGCGTGGTGCGGCGTTGTGCATCCAGATCGGCGGTGAGTCGGTCATCGATCTGTGGGCTGGCACCGCCGACAAGGACGCCAGCCAGGCCTGGCACACCGATACCATCGCCAACCTGTTTTCCTGCACCAAGACCTTCACGGCGGTCACAGCCCTGCAACTGGTGGGCGAGGGCAAGCTGAGCCTCGACGCGCCGGTCGCCCAGTACTGGCCGGCATTCGCCGCGGCGGGCAAGGAGCGGGTCACCCTGCGACATTTACTTAGCCATCGTGCCGGCCTGCCCGCGCTACGCCAGCAACTGCCCGCCGAAGCCCTGTACGACTGGCAGGTAATGGTCGATGCTCTGGCCGCCGAAGCACCCTGGTGGACACCCGGTACCGCCCACGGCTATGCGGCGATTACCTACGGCTGGCTGGTCGGCGAACTGATTCGCCTGGCCGACGGGGGCGGCCCTGGCGAGTCCATAGCCGCGCGAGTCGCGCGGCCGTTAGGGCTGGATTTTCATGTCGGGCTGGATGACCAGGAATTTCACCGCGTGGCACATATCGCCAGGGGCAAGGGCAACAGTGGCGACGACGCCTCCCGGCGCCTGCTGCAGGTCACTATGCGCGAACCCGAGGCCCTGAGTACCAAGGCGTTCACCAATCCGCCGTCGATTCTGACCAGTACCAACAAGCCCGAGTGGCGGCGCATGCAGCAGCCGGCAGCGAACGGCCACGGCAACGCCCGCAGCCTGGCAGGATTCTACAGCGGCCTGCTGGATGGCAGATTGCTCGAACCGGAGCTGCTCGAAGAGCTGACACGTGAGCACAGCGTCGGCCGGGATCTGACCTTGCTGACCGCCACACGCTTCGGCCTGGGCTGCATGCTCGATCAACCGCACGTGGCCAATGCGACTTTTGGCCTGGGGTCCAAGGCGTTCGGCCACCCGGGGGCCGGGGGCTCCATCGGTTTCGCCGATCCCGAGCGAGACGTGGCGTTCGGTTTTGTCACCAACACCTTGGGCCCTTACATCCTCATGGACCCGAGGGTGCAACGGCTGTCTGCGGTACTGGCGGACTGTCTTTGAGCGAATCGACCGACGGTGCGCTATGATGCGCCGAATGTTCTACTATCCAATCAATAGTTTATGCGGGTTTGTTAACCCGATTTATCTCCACATCACCTTGCGGACTGATCATGTTGCCGAATAAATCCTTCGCTTTTGCACTTTGCCTGGCCGTTACCGGTTGCGCGCAAACCCCGTCCCAGAGCGGTGCCGACACAGGTCCGCATTGGTGGCAGTTCGGTGCTCAACAGCCGGCGGACAAGGGCGTCGAGCAAGCAGTGAATGATCGCGTCGCCAAGGCCGATGCGGCTTCCGACGCCAAGGCCCAGAGCGAAGGGCATTGGTGGTGGCCGTTCGCTAGCGGCGACAAGGCGACCGATGCCCCGGCAGTGGCAGCAGTCCCCAAGATCGATGCCAAAGCGACCAAGGCCTGGCTGGATAACTACGAGCCCAAGGTGCGCGAAGCCCTCAAGGACAGCAACTTCCAGGTCGAGCGCCGTGAGGACCTGTTGGTCATCACTGTGCCCGCTGACAGCAACTTCAACCCCAAGCGCCCTGAAATGCTCTTGCCGGTGACGCTTGGCCCGATCACCCGCGTCGCCAAGGTCATCGAGACCGACCCGAAAACCGCCGCTCTGGTGCTCGGTCACGCCGATACCAGCGGTGCTGCCACCGCCAACCAGGCGTTGAGCCTTCAGCGTGCACAGTCGGTAGCGTCGATCTTTCGCTTGAGCGGCCTGCAACGTGACCGCCTCAACCTGCGTGGCATGGGTTCGGTGATGCCGCGCGCGGCCAACGACAGCGTTGAGGGCCGCGCCCTTAACCGTCGCGTCGAAATCATGCTGACCCCGCAAGACACCATGATCGCGCTGGTCGCCCGCTACAATCAGCCGACTCCACCGGCAGCCGAGATGGTTGCGGTGCAAGATGTCAAGCCGTTGCCAGCAACCACAGCAGCCAAGCCCGCCACTGCTACGCCCAAGAAAACCGCCGGCAAGAAAGCCGTTGCCGCCAAACCTGCGGCGACCAAGAAGAAAACCGTCCCGGCCAAGGCAGCTGTTCCAGCGAAAAAAACCGTGGCCAAGAAGGCCGCCACTGACACCACCAGCAATAATTAAGCAGCGGGATAATCAGTCATGAGCCAGTCCATCGCTGACATGCGTCGCGATTACACCCGCGACGGACTGACCGAGGTTCAGGCCCCGGCTGAGCCCTTCGCGCTGTTTCGACTATGGTTCGAAGAGGCTGTGAAGACCGAGCAACCCCCGGTCGAGGCCAACGCCATGACCCTGTCCACCGTGGACGCGCAAGGGCGTCCGCATTGCCGGGTACTGCTGCTCAAGGGACTGGATGATCAGGGCTTCACCTTTTTCAGCAACTACGACAGTGCCAAAGGCCAGCAGCTGGCGGACACTGGGCTCGGTGCGATGACGTTCTTTTGGCCGATGCTCGAGCGCCAAGTGCGTATCGAAGGGCGGGTAGTCAAAGTCAGCGCTGCGGAGTCCGACGCCTATTACCAGGTGCGTCCACTGGGAAGCCGTCTCGGGGCCTGGGCGTCTCCTCAAAGTCAGGTCATCAGTGACAGGGCCGAACTGGAGGGGCTCCTGGCGCAGACCCAGCAGCGCTTTGCCGATGATGCGCCCACTTGCCCCCCGCACTGGGGCGGTTACCGGCTGCTGCCCGAGCGCATGGAGTTCTGGCAGGGTCGCCCGAGCCGTCTGCATGACCGCCTCAATTACCGCCTCGACGGTTCTGCCTGGATGCGCGAGCGCCTGGCACCCTGATCTCCCTCCATCCTCCTGCTGTACAATGCGCCTGACCTTTCGGGCGCGTGTGCTGTCGACTGAACAAGGCCGCTGCTGCGCTACGAGCGGGCCGGACATGTCTGTACCCGAGCTGAATGGAAGCAAATTTAAACAGCTTGTTTCGTGACACCGAGCAGGCTGCGGCGTCTAATAGCTATCTGCCAATCTGGAGTATTTCTCATGCGTAAATCTGTTGTGATGGTTGCCTTTTTCTCCACCATGTCGCTGCTGTTGAGCGGTTGCATGTCCGATCTGAGCGGCGACTCCTATTCCCGCGATGAAGCGCGTCGTGTGCAGACCGTGCGCATGGGCACTATCGACTCGCTGCGGCCGGTCAAGATCGAAGGTAGCAAGACTCCAATCGGCGCCGGTGCTGGTGCTGTGGTCGGCGGCGTCGCCGGCAGTGCAATTGGCGGCGGCCGCGGTAGCATCATCACTGCCGTCATTGGCGCCGTTGCCGGTGGCCTTGCAGGCTCGGCGGCTGAAGAAGGGCTGACCAAAACCCAAGGCGTGGAAATCACCGTTCGCGAAGACGACGGCAGCATGCGCGCCTATGTCCAGGCCGTGCAGGAAAACGAGATTTTCCGCGTCGGCGAGCGCGTTCGCATCATGACCGTAGACGGCACCAGCCGCGTCGCTCACTGATCAAACGCTGCAACAAAAAAAGCGGGCCCTTGCATGCAAGGGCCCGCTTTTTTTACGCCACCAGGGTGACCTGGTTCAAGCCATGTTGGCTGTTTTCCTGCTGGCCGCTGAAGTGATTGCGTAGCCCAGCAATGCGGCGATCACCGACCCGGTCAGGATCCCCATGCGGTCCTCGCCGGCGTACTCGCTGACCCCCGGCACAAACGCCAGTGAGCCGACGAACAGGCTCATGGTAAAGCCGATGCCGCACAAGACAGCCACCCCGAATACCTGACCCCAGTTGGCCCCGGCTGGCAGTTTTGCAATGCCGATTTTTATTGCCAGATACGTAAGGCCAAACACCCCTGCGGCCTTGCCCAGCAGCAAGCCTGCGGCGATGCCCATGGGGACGTGGTGGATGAAGCTGTCCAGCGTGACGCCCTTGAGCGACAGCCCGGCATTGGCGAATGCGAACAGCGGCAGGATCGCATACGCCACCCACGGGTGCAGGGCATGTTCCAAGGTGACCAGTGGGGCTGGCTTGTTGCCAGTGCGCAGGGGAATGCAAAAAGCTAGCGCCACGCCTGCCAAGGTGGCGTGCACGCCGCTCTTGAGCACGCAGACCCACAAGATCACACCGACGATCAAATAGGGCGCCAGGCGCACCACACCCAGGCGATTCATGCTGATGAGCACGGCCAGGCAAGCGGCGGCGAGCAGCAGAGCCATGCTCGACAGTTCGCTGGTGTAGAACAGTGCAATGATAATGATGGCGCCCAGATCATCGATGATCGCCAGGGTCATCAGAAACAGCTTGAGACTGGTCGGCACGCGATTGCCCAGCAGCGCCAGCACGCCCAGCGCGAAGGCAATGTCCGTGGCAGTAGGAATGGCCCAGCCGGCCAGCGCGGCCGGGTCGTGGTGGTTGAGCCACCAATAGATCAGCGCAGGCACTAGCATGCCGCCGACGGCTGCCGCGCCGGGCAGAACGATCTGTGCCGGATTGGACAATTGCCCTGCCAGCACCTCGCGTTTGACCTCCAGCCCGATCAGCAGGAAGAACAGCGCCATGAGCCCGTCGTTGATCCACAGCAGCAGCGGCTTGTCGATTTTGAGGCTGCCGATCTGCGCCACCACCTGGGTATCGAGGAAGCCTTGATAGAGGGATGACAAGGGCGAATTGTTAATGATTAGCGCCAATACGGCACCGGCGATCAGCAGCAGGCCGCTGGACGCTTCCATTTGGATAAATCGGTTCAGAGCGCCGCGAATACGCATGGCAGCCTCGTTCAAGGACATTGAAGGACCGCCACCCTAACCCGTGCCGCCGGTTGTTAAAACAAAATTTATATTCTTTTTTGTTATAAGCGGCAGGGCTGGGGCTTTGCTTGTTTTGGGCCCATAGGACGAGTCTGATAAGTGTTACAACTCGTTTCGCGTAGTGCGTCTATGGGAGCGGTATCAGGGATGAGGGATACCCAGAATATCCCGCGCAACCGCCTCGGCGATGCGGATGCCGTCCACACCGGCCGACAGAATACCTCCAGCGTAGCCTGCTCCTTCACCTGCCGGAAACAGGCCGCGAACATTGAGGCTCTGCAGATCGGCGCCGCGAGTGATACGCAGCGGTGAAGACGTACGCGTTTCGATGCCCGTGAGAATCGCATCGTGCATCGCATAGCCCTTGATCTGCCGGTTGAACGCTGGCAACGCCTCGCGGATCGCCTCAATGGCAAAGGCCGGCAGGGCCAAGGCCAGGTCGCCCAGCGACACGCCGGGTTTGTACGAGGGCTCGACACTGCCCAGCTCTGTCGAGGCCTTGGCGGCAACGAAGTCCCCCACCAGTTGCGCCGGCGCGTGATAGTTGCTGCCGCCGAGCAGGTAGGCTTTGGATTCCAGCTGCTCCTGCAACTCGATACCGGCCAGTGGGCCACCCGGATAGTCTTGTTCGGGAGTGATGCCGACGACAATGCCTGAGTTGGCATTGCGCTCGTTACGCGAATACTGGCTCATGCCATTGGTGACGACGCGCTCGGGCTCCGAGGTCGCCGCGACCACGGTGCCGCCCGGGCACATGCAGAAGCTGTACACCGAACGGCCATTCTTGGCGTGATACACCAATTTGTAATCGGCCGCGCCGAGTTTTGGGTGGCCGGCGTACTTGCCCAGGCGAGCCTGGTCGATGACCGCCTGAGGGTGCTCGATACGAAAGCCCACCGAGAACGGCTTGGCTTCCATGAACACCTCGCGGGCGTGCAGCATACGGAAAGTGTCGCGGGCGCTATGGCCCAGCGCCAATACCACGTGACGTGACAGCAATTGTTCGCCGCTGGCCAGTTCGACACCCTGCAGTTGCCCGTTGTCGATCATTACGTCTGTGACTTTCTGCTCGAAACGCACCTCCCCACCCAAGGCTTCGATTTCCTTGCGCATGGTTTCGACCATGCCGGTCAGGCGGAAGGTGCCGATATGCGGCTTCGACACGTAGAGAATTTCTTCCGGCGCACCAGCGCGAACGAACTCGTGCAGCACTTTGCGGCCGTGGTGCAGAGGGTCCTTGATCTGGCTGTAGAGCTTGCCATCGGAAAACGTCCCGGCACCACCTTCGCCGAACTGCACGTTGGACTCGGGGTTGAGCACGCTTTTGCGCCAGAGGCCCCAGGTATCCTTGGTGCGCTGCCGAACTTCGCGGCCGCGCTCGAGCACGATCGGCTTGAAGCCCATCTGCGCCAGCAGCAAGGCGGCGAAGATACCGCACGGACCAAAGCCGACCACCACAGGGCGCTGACCCAGATCGGCCGGCGCGCGGCCGATCACCTTGTAGGTCACATCCGGCGCGGGATTGACGTTGTGGTCGGCGGCGAACTTTTGCAGCAGAGACGCTTCGTCTGCCACTTCGAGGTCGATCGTGTAGATGAACTGCAACTCGCTGTTTTTCTTGCGGGCATCATAGCTGCGCTTGAACAGGGTGAAGTCCAGCAGGTCAGCGTCGTTGATGCCCAGGCGCTGCACGATGGCTGGGCGCAAAGCCTCGTCGCTATGGTCGATGGGCAGCTTGAGTTCGTTGATTCGTAACATGACAGGTCCAATATCCGAGCCGCAGGGACGGCCCGGCAGCTTTTTTCTAGCCGGTGATTATAAGCTGCCAGAGCCTGCCTGCGTCAGGCTAAATCAGACGTTCAGTCGTTGCGCGCACTGCCAAAATAGCCGCAGCCGCGCTGAGCCTGGCCGTTGACGCGGATTTCAGCCGCCAGAAATTGCACGCTGGCGCCGTCGACGCAGCGTTGTGGCGCCAACCAGACATCGATGCGCTGGTCGTTGGCGGCACTCGACAGGTTGAGGCGGCCGTCAGGCAGTTGTTCTTCCAGATAGGGCAGGGCCAATGGCGCTTCGCCGGCACGGTTGAGGACCATGCCGCTGCCGCTGACTTTCAGTTCCCAGTCAGGGTTGTGGCCGCTGGCGTGCACAGTTTGAAGCTTGAAATTGGGATCGCTGCAGGCCGTATCGGAACGTTCGACGCGGTACAACTGAGACAGCTTGAGCGTGCCGTCCATGCCGCCGGTCTTGCTGGCGTCGAAGCTGCCGCGCAGGTCGACGAACAAAGTGCCGGGTTTGCTCGCCAGGTTGCCGGCTTCCTGCAGTACGCCGGTGTTGCCGACATCGCTCACCGCGAAGCGCCGATGTTCGCCACAGGGTTGAAACAGCAGATGACCGCCTTCGCCAATCAGTGCGCCTTGCATGCGCGTGAGCCCGGCATTGGGGTGCGGTTCGCTGGCGCCCAGCCCGAGCATCTGGCAGGCGGAAAACAACGGGAGGAGGGTGAGGAGTGCAGCGGTGCGCAGGTGATGCATTGACGGGGCTCCTTGAACGAGGTGGCCACCGTAGCACAGGCAATAATGGTAAACGTCAAAACGGTGTTGGGGGTTGGCTGGGCGCGGTGTCAGGGCGGGCCTCTTCGCGAGCAAGCTTTGCTCCTACAGTGCAGGAGCAAGGCTGCGCGTCCGGCGCCGTATGGATCAACCGCCCAGATACGCCTCGCGTACCTTCGGATCGGTCAACAATGCCTCGCCCGAACCTTCCATCACCACCCGGCCGTTCTCCAGCACATAGGCGCGGTCAGCGATTTTCAGCGCCTGGTTGGCGTTTTGCTCCACCAGGAACACCGTCACGCCATCCTTGCGCAGCTGCTCGATGATGTCGAAGATCTGCTGGATGATGATCGGTGCCAGCCCCAGCGAGGGCTCGTCGAGCAGCAGCAGCTTGGGCTTGCTCATCAGTGCCCGGCCGATGGCGAGCATCTGCTGTTCGCCCCCGGACATGGTGCCGCCGCGCTGGTTGAAGCGCTCCTTGAGCCGCGGAAACAGCGCCAGAACCTTGTCCATCTGCGCCTGATAATCGCCCTTGTCGGTGAAAAATCCACCCATGGCGAGGTTTTCCTCGACTGTCAGCCGCGCAAAGATCCGCCGCCCCTCGGGCACCACTGCAATGCTCTTGCGCATGATGATCGAAGAACCCTGGCCCACCAGTTCTTCACCCATGTAGCGGATGCTGCCCGAGTGCGCCTGGGGCGAACCGCAAAGGGTCATCAGCAAGGTCGATTTACCCGCACCATTGGCGCCGATCAGCGTCACGATCTCGCCCTGACGGATTTCGACGTTGACGCTGTGCAGCGCCTGGATCTTGCCGTAGAAGGTCGAAACGTTTTCAAACTGCAGCATTTACGCTTCCCCCAGGTAGGCTTTGATCACGTCAGGATTGTCGCGAATCTGTTCAGGCGTGCCGTCGGCCAACGGTGTGCCCTGATTGATCACCACGATGTGGTCGGAAATGCTCATGACCAGTTTCATGTCGTGTTCGATCAACAGCACGGTGGCGTTGTACTCCTCGCGCAGGACGCTGATCAGCGCCTTGAGGTCTTCGGTTTCCTTGGGATTGAGGCCTGCCGCTGGTTCGTCGAGCATGAGAATGCGCGGGCGCGTCATCATGCAACGGGCGATTTCCAGGCGACGCTGTTGACCATACGCCAAGGTACCGGCGGTACGGTTGGCGAACTCCTTGAGGTTGACCCGCTCCAGCCAGTGCTCGGCGTACTCCATGGCTTCGCGCTCGCTGCGGCGAAACGCCGGAGTCTTGAACAGGCCGGAGAAGAAGTTGGTGTTGAGGTGCCGGTGCTGGGCGATCAACAGGTTTTCGAGGGCGGTCATTTCCTTGAACAGGCGCACGTTCTGAAAGGTTCGCACCACGCCCTTGCGGGCGATTTCATGGCCGGGCATGCCTTGGATCGGCTGGCCATCGAGCAGGATGGTGCCGCCGGTAGGCTTGTAGAAACCGGTCAGACAGTTGAAAACCGTAGTCTTGCCGGCACCATTGGGCCCGATGAGTGCGACGACCTGTTTTTCCTTGACCGTGAGCCCGACACCGTTGACGGCCAGCAGGCCGCCAAAGCGCATGCTCAGGTCGCTGACTTCGAGAATGTTCCGGGTCATTTGCGCAGCTCCAGGTGTGGCCTTTGCATCGGGAGGAAGCCCTGCGGACGCCAGATCATCATCAGCACCATCATGGCGCCGAACATCAACATGCGGTACTCACTGAAGTCGCGCATCATTTCTGGCAGCACGATCATCACGATCGCGGCCAGGATTACCCCCAACTGCGAGCCCATGCCACCCAGCACGACGATGGCGAGAATGATCGCCGACTCGATGAACGTGAACGACTCTGGAGTGACCAGGCCCTGGCGTGCAGCGAAGAAACTGCCGGCAAAGCCCGCAAAGCTGGCGCCCAAGGTGAAGGCCGACAGCTTGATGATCGTCGGATTCAAGCCCAGCGCTCTGCAGGCGATCTCGTCTTCGCGCAGGGCTTCCCAGGCCCGACCGATAGGCATGCGCAGGAGGCGGTTGATGATGAACAACGCCGCCAGGGCCAGCACCAGCGCCACCAGATAGAGGAAGATCACCTTGCCCACCGGGTTGTACGCCAGCCCGAAGTAGTCGTAGAAGGTCTGACCTCCATCGGCTGCGGTGCGATCGAAGCTCAGGCCGAACAAGGTCGGCTTGGGAATGCTGCTGATACCGTTGGGGCCGCCGGTCAGATCAGTGAGGTTGCGCAGGAACACGCGAATGATTTCGCCGAAGCCCAGGGTCACGATCGCCAGGTAATCACCGCGCAAGCGCAGCACCGGGAAACCGAGGACAAAGCCGAACGCCGCTGCCGCCAGGCCGGCAATTGGCAGGCACACCCAGAAACTGAGTCCGTAGTAATGCGACAGCATGGCGTAGGTGTAGGCACCCACTGCATAGAAGCCGACGTAGCCCAGGTCGAGCAGGCCAGCAAGGCCGACAACGATGTTCAGACCCAGCCCCAGCATCACATAGATGAGCACCAGGGTGGCCAGGTCGACCGCACCCCTTGAGCCGTAGAACGGCCAGATGAACGCCAGCACGATGAGGCCGATGATGAACCACTTCTGGGTGCTCGGCAGGGTCAAGAAATTGCTGGCGCTGGCGGGGATCAAAGCGCCTTGGCGACGGGATTTCCAGGCGGCGCTCAGAGAACGATCGAACAGCACCCGCAAGAACATCAGAACCGAGCACAGGGCGATGATGGTCACGGTGGTAGCGCTGGCATTTTCGACGATCAGGTTGATGCCGTCGATCGACAGCTTGAGGCCGAGTACCGGGTAGGCCACGGCCCACACCAGCAACGCGCTGAACAGCGCGGATTTGAGAGGACGGGTCATACTTTTTCAACCTCCGGACGGCCAAGAATGCCCGTGGGGCGGAACAGCAGTACCAGCACCAACAGGCCGAACGACACGACGTCCTTGTACTGGTCGCCGAACACGTCGGCACCGAAAGCCTCGGCCACGCCCAGCACCAGGCCACCGAGCATGGCGCCCGGAATACTGCCGATGCCGCCCAGTACGGCGGCGGTAAAGGCCTTGAGCCCCACCAGGAAGCCGGCATTGGGGTTGATCACACCGTATTGCATGCTCAACAGCACTGCGGCGATCGCCGCCAAGGCTGCACCGATGACGAATGTCAGAGCGATGATGTTGTTGGTGTTGATGCCCAGCAGGTTGGCCATCTTGATGTCTTCAGCGCAGGCGCGGCAGGCGCGGCCCAGCCGCGAACGCGAGATGAACAGGGTGAGGCCGAGCATGGCGATGAGAGTGATCGCGAAAACCAGTACCTGCATATAGGAGATCAGCACTTCCTGTGCCCCGCCGGGGCCGAAGGAGAAGTTGCCGGGCAACAGGTTGGGGATCGATTTGTCCTTGGAGTCTTGCGAGAGCAGCACGGTATTTTGCAGAAAGATCGACATGCCGATGGCGCTGATCAGCGGAATCAGGCGATTGCTGCCGCGCAGCGGTCGGTAGGCGATGCGTTCGATGCTGTAACCGTAGGCGCTGGTGACCACGATGCTGGCGATGAACGCCACGGTCATCAGCAGCGGCAAACTGTGGATACCGAACATGGCCAAGCCGGCGATGGCGATGAACGCCACGTAAGAGCCGATCATGTACACCTCGCCGTGGGCGAAGTTGATCATGCCGATGATGCCATAGACCATGGTGTAGCCGATGGCGATCAGGGCATAGGTACTACCAACAGTCAGGCCGTTCACCAACTGTTGGAAGAAGTGATAAAGGTCGGGCATTGCTGTGCTCCTAAATACAAAGCCCACTGCACGGAGCAGTGGGCTTTGTAGTCAGTCTGTGGATCTTACTTGATCGGGGCTTCGGTTTTGCTGCCGTCTTTGTGCCACTGGTAGATCACGAATTTGAAGTCTTTCAGGTCGCCTTTGGCGTCGAAACTGAGGTCGCCGGTCGGGGTCTTGAAGGTACCGGCGTGGATGGCTGCCGCCACCTTGGCGGTGTCTTCGCTCTTGGCCGCTGCAATACCGTCGGCGATCACTTCCACTGCTGCGTAGGATGGGAACACGAACGGGCCGCTCGGGTCTTCCTTCTTGGCTTTGAAGGCCTCTACCAGTGCCTTGTTGGAAGGGTCCTGGTCGAAGGATTTCGGCAGGGTCACCAGCAGGCCTTCCGACGCGTCTTGGGCGATCTGGGAGATGGATGCGTTACCGACGCCCTCAGGCCCCATGAACTTGGCCTTCAGGCCTTTTTCCTGAGCCTGGCGCAGGATCAGGCCCAGCTCTGGGTGGTAGCCGCCGTAGTAGACGAAGTCGACGTTGGCTTGCTTGAGCTTGGCGATCAGCGAGGAGAAGTCCTTGTCGCCGGCATTGATGCCTTCGAATACCGCAACCTTGACGCCTTTGCCTTCCAGGGTCGATTTGACCGCGGTGGCTATGCCTTCACCGTATTGCTGCTTGTCATGGATGACCGCAACGATCTTCGGCTTCACCTGGTCAGCGATGTAATTGCCGGCAGCCGGGCCCTGAGCGCTGTCCAGGCCAATGGTACGGAATATCATCTTGTAGCCACGGGCGGTGATTTCCGGGCTGGTGGCGGCCGGAGTGACCATGATGATGCCTTCGTCTTCGTAGATATCCGACGCCGGCTGGGTGGAGCTGGAGCACAGGTGACCGACCACGAACTTGACGCCGTCGTTGACGACCTTGTTGGCGACCGCGACCGCTTGCTTGGGGTCACAGGCGTCATCGTATTCGACCGCTTCGAGCTTCTTGCCGTCGACGCCGCCTTTGGCGTTGATCTGCTCGATCGCCATTTTGGCGCCGCTGAACTGCATGTCGCCATATTGCGCTACAGCGCCCGTCTTGGGGCCGGCGATGCCGATCTTGATGGTGTCGGCGGCGAACGAATGACTGGCTACGCCGGCCAGTACCATGGCGGCGAACAGCTTGGAAATCTGCTTGTGCATAATGCTCCACTCTCGTGTTTTAGTTTTTATAGTTCTGGCGGCCAGGGCTGCCGAACCGGGTAGGTCTCGGCCCGTATCGAAAGCACTTTGCTCCCTTTACCCAAGCGCTCCGACTCCCCGACTTTTTCACCGAGGGCAGTGTAGAGCGCCGGTTTACGCCTTGAAAAGCGGCGAATGGCGAGCGCGATACGGGTGTCGCTAAATCGACACAAAGTTACAGAAACACGGCGCCGCAATCGGTTCGAACCAGCAAAAAGCCCTTTGTGCAACAACGGCTTGCTCAATGCTGGCAAGCGATTCGACCTCGCGTGTGAACCGTCCCCGACGGCTGACACACCTTTGCCGTTTTGGACGCTGTAATCAATGCTGGATTTGCAACCGGGTTTTGCCAAAAGCGCGCCGACGTTATGATTACGCCTTCGTTTATTCGGTGAGACCCATGACAGAACAACCTAGCACCCTCTATGCCAAGCTGCTCGGCGAGACCGCCTCGATTGACTGGAAAGAATTGCAACCATACTTTGCCAAGGGTGCCCTGTTATGGGTCGACCCCGGCCTTGATCTGGTTGCCGTGGCCGAATCTTTTGCCTTGGACCAAAAGGCGCAGATCAAGGCCTGGCTAGAGGCCGGAAAGGTCGAAAAGGTGTCTGACTCGCGGGCTCTGGAGCTGCATGAAGGCACTCCGGACCTGTGGGCGGTGGTGGTATCGCCTTGGATACTGATCCAGAACAGGGCAGGCTGATTCGCGGCGCTCTGTAAAGGTGCAAAAAAGACGCCGGTGTCGGATTCAACGATTAGGCGTCTTGCCCACGATTGAGAGGGTAGGCGGCGGCGCGGAGGGCGGTGGTGGGCGCTTCTCGACTTGGCCCAGCAACTCTCGCAGTTGCGCCATGGGCACCGGATGCCCCAGCAGGAAGCCCTGTGCATAGTCGCAGCCATACTGTTTGAGCATTTCGTATTGCTCTTCGGTCTCCACACCTTCGGTTATCACCTGCATGCCCAGGGTGTGGGCCATGGCGATTATCGCCTTGACTACCTGCATGTCATAGGGCGCGGGGGACGTGTTCTGAATAAAGCTGCGGTCTATTTTCAGGGTATTGAGCGGCAGGCGCTTCAGGTAGGCGAGGGACGAATACCCTGTACCAAAGTCATCGATCACCAGCGATACCCCTAGCGCCTCGATGCTGCTCAGCACCTTGATAGCGGCGTCGATGTTGAGCATGACCGCGTTCTCGGTCACTTCCAGTTCCAGCCGTTGTGGTTTGGCGCCGGTGTCGGACAGGGCCTTGGCGATTTCGTCTACCAGCGACTCGCGCTTGAGGTTGAGCGCCGAGCAATTCAGGGCGATGCGCAGTTTGTCGTGGCCCAGGCGCTCCAGCTCGCCCAGGTCCAGGCAGGCGCGGCGCAGTACCCATCCGTCCAATTCGACGATCAGGCCATTGGTCTCGGCAATGCCGATAAAGGCGTCGGGGCTCAGCAGGCCATGCTCGGGATGGCGCCAGCGCACCAGGGCTTCAAGCCGGGTGACCTGGCCGCTGCGCAGGTCGAAAATGGGCTGGTAGTACAATTCCAGCTCCTGTCCGCCCCGCAGTGCCTCGTGCAGTTCGGCTTCCAGATGCAGTGCCATGGAGGCCTTGCTGCGCAGGTCTTCGCTGAAAAAATGCACGCTGTTGCGCCCATTCCCTTTGGACTGGTACAACGCCAGGTCAGCGTTTTTCAGCAACGCTTCGGTGCTGTTGCCGTCGTCGGGGAACAGACTGATGCCGATGCTGGTGGTCATCACCATGCGCCGGCCAGCCAGTTCGATGGGGTTTTTCAGGGCAGTCATGATGCGTTGCGCCATCATCCGCGCCTCATCCCGGGTACGCAGGCTCAGCAGCACGCAGAACTCATCGCCGCCAAAACGTGCGACCACATCGTCCTGGCCGCGTGTGGCATTACGCAGCAAGTTGGCGATGGCCTTTAGCAGCTCGTCGCCGGCATCATGCCCGAGGCTGTCGTTGATCCGCTTGAAGTGGTCGATATCGAGGAACATCACCGCCAGCATGCCGCCCGTGGCCTGGCGTTCCTGAAGTTTGTCGGCGAACAATTGATCGAAGCCGCGGCGGTTGACCAGGTTGGTCAGACCGTCGTAGTGGGCTGCTTGCTGCAAAGAGACCTGCACCTGATCGAGCTGATTAAGCATGGCATTGGCGTGGCGCAGATCCTGTTCCTTGCTTTGCAGTTTTTTGTCGGCGAGGGCGGCGTTGATGCACAGGGCCATGATCAGTAGGGTGATCGCGGCCACGGTGATGCCCAACTGAGTGCCGTTCGAGTTGACAGTGCCATGCATGTGCAGGTCGACCGGCATGGCCATGGTCAGCGCCCACATACCGGTAAAGTGGGTGCTGATGATGCCTGCCGCCATCAGTAAGGTCGCGGCGTATTTACGCAGCTCGGTATAGCGCCCGCTGGGATAGCGAAAGCGTCGGGTCAACACCAGCGCGGCGAAGCTAACGGCGATGGCGATCACGATCGACAGCCCGAACAGCCAAGGATCGTAATAGGTTTGCGCGTCGGAGCGCATGGCGGACATGCCGAAGTAGTGCATGGCCACAATGCCCAGGCCGAGGATCACTGCAGCTTGCAGGTATTGACCGCCGTTGAGCGTCGCACGCTCCAGGCTGCGCAATGTCGCCAAGGTGGCGGCCAGCGCGATCAGCAGTGAGATGAGGGTGATGGGCAAATCGTAATGCACTTCCATCGGCGCCATGAACGCCAGCATGCTGATGAAATGCATGCCCCAGATGCCGCCCGCCAGACAGGCTGCACCGGCCCAGCGCCAGCGGCGGCGAGTGCTGGGATGCTCGGCGTGTTGCAGGCGTTCGGCGATATCGAGGGTGGCGAAACTGCCAGCGCAGGCGACTACGTAGGCGAGTAGCACCAGAAAGGGGTCGTGCGTGCAATGCAGGAGCATCTGCCCTTGTTCGGGGAGCGCACCGGTGAAACGCAAACCAAGCCAGTCCATAGCGCGCCTCATACAGCCTGTACGTTTTTTAAGCGAGTATACGCAGCGCCCTTGCCGTGATGGCGAAGTGGCTTGAACTATTTCGAAATAAGAATGACACCCTTTGTAGCGAGCGGGCTTGCCCCCGATCGGGATGCATCAGCTACCCCAGGGGTATCTGACACAGCGCAATCGGGGGCAAGCCCCCTCGTCACAGTCCGGCTAGCCGGCCACGAGCACCCGAATGGCCTCGAGGCGCAGCGCTGCCTTGTCGAGCATGGCCAGGCCTTGCTCGCGCTGGGCGCGCAGAGCTTGCAGCTCGCTGTCGCGCACGGTCGGGTTGACCGCTTGCAAGGCGGTCAGGCGCGCCAGCTCTTCATCGGTTTCTGCCGCCAGGCGGCGCTGGGCATCGGCCACACGTTCGGCATGCCGTGGCGCCACCTTGGCTTCACCGGCGTTTATACGCGGGGTCAATTGGTCGCGCTGGGCCTGGATGAACTTGTTGGCGCTGGCCTTGGGCACGCTTTCGAGCTGGTCGTTGAGTGTTTCGAAAGACACCCGCCCGGCCAGGTCGTTACCGTTGGCATCCAGCAGGCAGCGCAAGGCCGCCGGTGGCAGGTAGCGGCCCAGTTGCAGTGAGCGTGGGGCAACTACTTCACTCACATACAGCAGTTCGAGCAGCACCGTACCTGGCTTGAGGGCCTTGTTCTTGATCAGCGCGACAGCGGTGTTGCCCATCGAGCCGGCCAGCACCAAGTCCATGCCGCCCTGCACCATGGGGTGTTCCCAGGTGATGAACTGCATGTCTTCGCGAGACAGCGCCTGATGGCGGTCGTAGGTAATGGTCACGCCTTCGTCGTCGCCCAGCGGGAAGCTGGCGTCGAGCATTTTTTCGCTGGGCTTGAGGATCAGCGCGTTCTCGGAGTGATCCTCGCTGTCGATGCCAAAGGCGTCGAACAGGGTTTCCATATAGATCGGCAAGGCAAACTGATCATCTTGCTCCTCGATGGCCTCGACCAATGCCTGGCCTTCACCGGCGCCACCGGAGTTGAGCTCCAGCAGGCGGTCGCGGCCGCCATGCAGCTCGGCCTCCAGGCGTATGCGTTCGGCGAGGGCTTCATCGACCAGGGCCTGCCAGGCTTCGTCGTCACCTTCGTCCAGCAATGGCAGCAGGCGCGGGCCGAACCGGTGCTGCAGGGCGTTACCGGTCGGGCAGGTATTGAGGAATGCGTTGAGGGCCTGGTGATACCACTGGAACAGGCGCTCTTGCGGGCTGTTCTGCAGATAGGGCACGTGCAGCTCGATGATGTGCTTCTGGCCGATTCGGTCGAGACGGCCGATGCGTTGTTCGAGCAGGTCGGGGTGCGCCGGCAGGTCGAACATCACCAAGTGATGGGCGAACTGGAAGTTGCGACCTTCGGAGCCGATCTCCGAGCAAATCAACACCTGGGCACCAAACTCTTCATCGGCAAAGTAGGCGGCGGCGCGGTCGCGCTCCAGAATGCTCATGCCTTCATGGAAAGTGGTGGTTGGAATGCCGGAGCGCACGCGCAGGGCGTCTTCGAGGTCCATGGCAGTTTCGGCATGGGCGCAGATGACCAGGACCTTGACGCGCTTGAGCATCTTCAGGGTATCGATCAGCCACTCGACCCGAGGATCGAAGCGCCACCAGCGGGTCTCTTCAGTGCTGTCTGCTTGCGCCTGGAACGAAACTTCCGGGTACAGCTCGGCCTTTTCGCCAATCGGCAGCTCGAGGTATTCATCCGGGCAGGTCAGCGGGTACGGGTGGAGTTTGCGCTCCGGGAAGCCTTGTACCGCGGCGCGGGTGTTACGGAACAGCACGCGGCCGGTGCCGTGGCGATCGAGCAATTCGCGAATCAGGCGCGCGCTGGCCTCGGCGTCGCCATCGTTTACAGCGGCCAGCAGGGCATCGCCCTCGGCACCCAGGAAACCCTGGATAGTGCTGTGCGCGGCAGGCGACAAGCGACCTTGTTCGAGCAGTTCCTGCACGGCCTCGGCGACCGGGCGATAGTTTTCGCTCTCGGCGCGGAAGGCCGCCAGGTCGTGGAAGCGGTTGGGATCGAGCAGGCGCAGGCGCGCGAAGTGGCTGTCCTGGCCCAGTTGTTCCGGGGTCGCGGTGAGCAGCAATACGCCAGGGATGACCTCGGCGAGCTGTTCGACCAGCGAGTACTGCGGGCTGGCTTTTTCTTCATGCCAGACCAGGTGGTGGGCTTCGTCGACCACCAGCAGGTCCCAGCCTGCAGCGAACACGGCATCCTGGGCTTTTTCGTCTTCGGTCAGCCATTCCAGCGAGACCAGCGCCAGTTGCGCGTCCTCGAAGGGGTTGCTGGCGTCGCTTTCGATAAACCGCTCGGCGTCGAACAAGGCGACCTGCAGGTTGAAACGCCGGCGCATCTCCACCAGCCATTGATGCTGGAGGTTTTCCGGGACCAGGATCAGTACGCGATTGGCACGCCCCGACAGCAACTGGCGATGGATCACCAAGCCGGCTTCGATGGTCTTGCCCAGGCCTACTTCGTCGGCCAGCAGTACCCGCGGGGCGATACGGTCGGCCACTTCGCGGGCGATGTGCAGCTGGTGCGCGATCGGTTGCGCACGCACGCCACCCAGGCCCCAGAGCGAGGACTGCAATTGCTTGCTGGTGTGCTCGAGAGTGTTGTAGCGCAGCGAGAACCACGCCAACGGGTCGATCTGCCCGGCAAACAGGCGATCGCTGGCCAGGCGGAACTGAATGAAGTTGGACAGCTGGGTTTCCGGCAGCACGCAGGTCTGGTTCTGGCCGTTGAGGCCATGATAGACCAGCAGACCGTCGACATCCTCGACCTCGACGACCGTCAGCTTCCAGTTTTCGAAGTGTGTGATCACGTCGCCTGGCGAAAACCGCACTCGGGTGAGCGGGGCGTTGCGCAGGGCGTATTGGCGGGTTTCGCCAGTGGCCGGATAGAGTACGGTCAACAAGCGGCCGTCCTGTGCCAGAACGGTGCCTAGACCTAACTCGGCTTCGCTGTCGCTGATCCAGCGTTGCCCCGGTTGATACTGCTGCGCCATGCTGCCTGACTCCCGCCCTAAAAAGCCGACTATTCTAACGCATAGGGACGGCGAGGGCCAAAGACTCTGGTCAGAAACATCGGTTGCCGACTAAATAACCCTGTACCAAGGGGGCTTGCCTCGATGGCGATACGCCGGCCCCATCGCAGGGGCTGAAACAATGCAATCGGGGGCAAGCCCCCTCGCCACGGAGGCGGGCGACCAGCAATGGGTTGATTGGCAGTGGGCTCTGCCCGCGATCAGGCAATGCGGTGCCGCGACCGACGCCTTCCAGGGCAGCGCCCGGTCCCCTGTAGGCGGCTGGCAGCGGGTGAAAGTGTGACGCAGGTAACGATATTGATACAAGGTGCGACAAATGGACTCAAGTCGCCTCATGCGCCGCCGACAGCCTTGGCGACAGGAGACCTAAACCATGATACCGCCCCATTTACCGATCAGCGCCTTGCCCGTGACGTCGCAACTGGATCCTGTGCGCCAGCCGCCAGCGATTCCCCCGGTGGCGCCGGTACAGGCCAGCCCGGGAAATCCCACGCTTGAATTCCGCCAGCGTGATCAGGACGAGACCGCGCAGCGTCTGCATGAAGAATTCCAATGGCAAAGTCGTCAGCAACGCGGTGAGGGCGAGGACCAAGAGCAGGCTGAGCCCGAGGAACCTGAGGCCTATTTGCCGATACCCGGCTACGAACTCAACCCCGACGACACGGTGCCGGTGGCCCCGCTGATCGACAACGAGCCGCGTCAGGGCCTGCTGATCAATATCGAGGTCTGACGGGAGGGCTGGTCACAGTTGGCAGCAGCCCTCATTATGAGCGCATCCCGTAAGCCGATGTGGCATGACCATGAGCGACGACCCGAACCTGATCGATTTCTCTGCTGAACGTGCCAAGCGCGTCCACGACCTCAACGAAAAACGCCTGAAGGAAGTCCGTCAGGCGTTCGAGCAGGCGCTGCCGCTGGGCAAAGGCGCCAAGAAACCGAAAAAGAAACCAAAGAAAAAATAACCCCGCGCTCGCCTTGATCCAGGTCAATGTCGCCCCGCTGCCTTGCGGTTAATCTTGCCCCATGCATTAGCAAACAGGCACGCAAGGCATTTGGGGCGACTTCGGTCGCCTTTTTTTTATGGGGTTATCAAGGGGAATACGGGAACAGCGATTCTTGTGGTGCAGAGCGGCGCAACTGGATTTCGACAAGATCTTCATCAATAAAGCGTAAGTACCGATAGCTGCCGCCAGAGGGGCCATAAACCCATATAGTGATTTTCGCGGCACCTTTCTTCGGAATCCCATTGTTTCGCATGGCGGGGCCTTCGCTTTGTGCCCTTACAGGGGGGCCGCACTTATGTTGAATAATTGCCATTTTGTCGCCTACTTCCACCAACCCAGTACCGCATCTCATCGATGCCATTACTGGTGAAGTCAATGCCATGGCGGCGATAACCAGAAATGTAAAAACATGGGTTTTTTTCATGTTTCCTCTTAGTGAGGAGTCGGTAAGCGCTAGCGTGTCCATGGAGTCGTTCAGCTTCCCGCTGCGTGAATTATCTCAATATAGCTCGCTAGAGGACCGGTACCTGCCGAATTTACTTTGATAGTTGTTACGGGCTGCGCTGATTCAATACCCCTGACTAAGAAATTTCCTACGCCTTCAATGTCGGTTATTCACGCGCCGTTATAGGGTAGAACAAGATTTTTATGCTCTGCTCTGCTTGTCGAGATGCCAAGGCGCAGCGAATTGCGGCCGAGCACGGGCGCACATTTGAGACATGCGCCCGCTGGCTGATCAGGTGGTGCAGGACATCAACCCACCTGAATCGCCGGGAGGGTCGCCAGCGTCACTGTCTGTTGCTTGCGCGGCGCAAGGATTTCCGCTTCGCCGTCGACCACCAGTTCATCGCGCTGATTGAACACGCGAGTGGCGATGCGCACGCGGAATTTCGGCAGCTTCTCGAGAATTTCCAGGCGTACGGTCAGGGTGTCGCCTAGCTTGACCGGCTTCTGGAAGGTCATTTGCTGGCCCAGATAGATGGTCCCCGGCCCAGGCAGCTCGCAAGCCACCGCCGCGCTGATCAGAGCACCGCTGAACATGCCGTGGGCGATACGCTCCTTGAACATCGTCCCGGCAGCGAATTCGGCATCCAGGTGCACGGGGTTGCAGTCACCGGACATGGCGGCGAACAACAGGATGTCACGTTCCTCGACAGTCTTGCTGAAGCTGGCGGTCTGGCCGACTTCGAGCGCTTCGTAGGGCGTGTTGGTGACTTGGGTCATGGAGAAGAATCCTTCGCTGAACGTGAAAAGCCGCGATGCACCGTGCAGCAGGTGGACACGGTAGTGGCAGCGGTGACGAAAACTGCTTTGAGTGGTTAAGACGTCCGACCAAGCGCAGTGGAGCACATTGGCGGTGCCTCTATATTAAATAGATTCACGATGTTAATAGTGAAGCATTGCCTGTGGGACTGTTCGCGCTGACCTGCTAACGTCCTGAACGCTGCGCCGTGCTTGCCCTGCATGGGGTTCGGCAGGTGTCTGCGCGGCCTGAGGACAATAATAATGAATGCCGATTTCTGGAACGACAAACGCCCCGCCGGTGTGGACTCGTCCATCGACTTGACTGCCTACCGCTCCGTGGTCGAGGTCTTCGATCGCTCCTGTGAACACTTCGCCCAGCGCCCAGCCTTCAGCAATCTGGGGGTGACCCTCGATTACGCCCGGCTCCACGCCCACGCCCGATCCTTTGCCGGCTGGTTGCAGCAGCACACCTCGTTGCGTCCTGGTGACCGCATCGCCATCCAGATGCCCAACGTCCTGCAATACCCCATCGCCGTGTTCGGGGCACTGCTGGCCGGGCTGGTGGTGGTCAATACCAATCCGTTGTACACCGTGCGCGAGATGCGCCATCAGTTCAAGGATGCCGGGGTGCGCGCGTTGGTCTACCTCAACCTGTTCGGCAACAAGGTCGAGCAGGTGCTGGGCGACACGAATATCGAGTTTCTCATCGAGGCCAAGATGGGTGACCTGCTGCCGGCGCCCAAAAGCTGGCTGGTCAACCTGATGGTGGCCAAGGTGAAGAAAATGGTGCCGCTCTATCACCTGCCCCAGGCCGTCAAGTTTCGCCAGATGCTGCACGCACAGTTGCAGCCTGCTGCGGTGCCGGCCGATCAGGATGACACCGCAGTACTGCAATACACCGGCGGCACAACCGGTCAGGCCAAGGGCGCGATGCTCACCCATGGCAACCTCATTGCCAACATGCTGCAGGTGCAGGCTTGTTTCTCCCAGCGCGGTGAGGGCGGCGAGCGGATGATCGAGCCGGGCCAGGAGGTGATGATCGCGCCGCTGCCGCTTTACCACGTGTATGCCTTCACGGCCAACTGCATGTGCATGATGGCCAGCGGCAATCACAACGTGCTGATCAGCAATCCGCGGGATATCGGCGGCTTTATCAAGGAGCTCAAAAAATGGCGCTTCACCGGGCTGCTGGGGCTCAACACCTTGTTCGTCGCCTTGATGGATCACCCGCAATTTCGCAGCCTGGATTTCTCCTCCCTTAAGGTCACCAATTCCGGTGGCACGGCGTTGGCCACTGCCACGGCCGAGCGCTGGGAGGCGCTGACCGGTTGCCGCATCGTCGAAGGCTATGGCTTGACCGAGACCTCACCCGTGGCCTGCGCCAACCCCTATGGCCCCAGCGCCCAATTGGGCTCGGTGGGCATCCCGCTGCCGGGCACCGCCGTCAAGGTCATCGATGAGCAAGGTGTCGAGCTGGCGCTGGGCGAGCGCGGCGAGTTGTGCATCCAGGGTCCGCAAGTCATGAAGGGCTATTGGAACAATCCCGAGGCGAGCGCTGAAACCCTGGACAGCGACGGCTGGTTGAAGACCGGTGACATCGCAATCATCAGCAACGACGGCTTCGTGCGCATCGTCGACCGCAAGAAAGACATGATCATCGTCTCGGGCTTCAACGTGTACCCCAACGAAGTCGAAGAGGTGGTGATGGGCCATCCCGGCGTGGCCAGCTGCGCCGCCATCGGCGTTCCGGACGCGCGGACCGGAGAGGCGGTGAAGTTGTTCGTGGTGCCGCGGACGACGGGGTTCGACCCTGAGGAGTTGAGGCAGTTCTGCAAGGCCAACCTGACGGGCTACAAGGTGCCGCACCAGATCGTGTTGCGCGAGAGCCTGCCGATGACGGCGGTGGGCAAGATCCTGCGTCGGGAGCTGCGCGACGAAGGCTGACTGCCTGCTCGCAATTAGTGGACCGGGCGCTGCCCGGGAAGGCGGCACGGACAGTGCAATTGTCTAGACTGAATGCTGGCGGGGCGGGTCCTTCCCTGGGCAGCGCCCGGTCCACAGAGGGGTGGTGCTTTTACTTTAATCGTGACCAAAATTTAATTTTTAGTTCTGAATATGACCATTAAGCCTTGCTCGGCCCTCTGGTGGCCGTTTTGCAAAGCTGCTACTCTCGGCCGCGCTTCGGCTCTATCTCGCTGTTGTGAGCGACGCCGAACGACACTTTTAATAATAGCCGCATAAAATGCGGTGAGTCTTTGCAGTGGCTGGAGGAGCGGGGTTCGATGATCGACAACTTCTGGAAGGATAAATATCCGGTGGGCATCGCCGCCGATATCGACCCGGATCAGTATCCGAATATCCAGGCAGTGTTGCAGCAGTCCTGCCAGCGTTTCGCCGACAAGCCGGCGTTCACCAACCTGGGCAAGACCCTCACCTACGGCGAGCTCTATGAGCTCTCCGGCGCCTTTGCGGCTTACCTGCAACAGCATACCGATCTGCAGCCCGGCGATCGCATCGCCGTGCAGTTGCCCAATGTGCTGCAATATCCGGTGGCGGTATTCGGCGCGATCCGTGCTGGGCTGATCGTGGTCAACACCAACCCGCTGTACACCGCGCGGGAAATGGAACACCAGTTCAACGATTCCGGCGCCAAGGCGCTGGTGTGCCTGGCCAACATGGCGCATCTGGCGCAGAACGTGGTGCCCAAGACCAAGGTCAAGCACATCATTGTTACGGAAGTGGCAGATCTGCTGCCGCCGCTCAAGCGTCTGCTGGTCAACAGCGTCATCAAGTATGTGAAGAAGATGGTGCCGCCATACCACCTGCCTACCGCCGTGCGTTTCAACGACGTATTGCGCAAGGGCCATGGTCACGCGGTGCGCGAAGCCAGTCCGCAGCACGATGATGTGGCCGTGCTGCAATACACCGGGGGCACCACCGGTATTGCGAAGGGCGCGATGCTGACCCATCGCAACCTCATCGCCAACATGTTGCAGTGCAAGGCGCTGATGGCCTCCAACCTGAATGAAGGTTGCGAGGTGGTCATCACGCCATTGCCGCTCTACCACATCTATGCGTTCACCTTCCATTGCATGGCCATGATGTTGATCGGCAATCACAACATCCTGATCAGCAACCCGCGGGACCTGCCCGCGATGGTCAAGGAACTGTCTAAATGGAAGTTCAGCGCTTTCATCGGCCTCAACACGCTGTTCGTGGCGCTGTGCAACAACGCTGAATTCCGCGCGCTGAATTTTTCCTCGCTGAAGGTCACCCTGTCCGGAGGCATGGCCTTGCAACTGGCTGCCGCCGAACGCTGGAAGGACATCACCGGTTGCCCTATCTGCGAAGGTTATGGCATGACCGAAACCAGCCCGGTGGCCACCGTCAACCCGATTCAGAAAATCCAGGTCGGCACCATCGGCATTCCGGTGCCCTCGACCTTGTGCAAGGTTATCGACGACAGTGGCCGCGAATTGACCTTCGGTGAAATTGGCGAACTGTGCATCAAGGGTCCTCAGGTGATGAAGGGCTATTGGCAGCGCCAGGAGGCCACCGATGAAATCCTCGACAGCGAAGGCTGGCTGAAGACCGGTGATATCGCCTTGATCCAGGAAGATGGCTATATGCGCATCGTCGATCGCAAGAAGGACATGATCCTGGTCTCTGGTTTCAACGTGTACCCCAACGAGCTCGAAGATGTTCTGGCTTCGTTGCCGGGCGTGCTGCAATGTGCGGCCATCGGTATCCCGGACGAAAAATCCGGCGAAATCATCAAGATCTTCGTGGTGGTGCGCCCGGGCATGACACTGACCAAGGAGCAGGTCATGGAGCACATGCGTGCCAACGTCACCGGCTACAAGGTGCCCAAGTCCGTGGAGTTCCGCGATGCATTGCCGACCACCAACGTCGGCAAGATCCTGCGCCGCGAGCTGCGCGACGAAGAGTTGCGCAAGCTGGGGCTGAAGAAGATCGCCTGATCCCAGGCGGCTTGCGCGGTGACTCGCCGGGTCCCTGCGCCGGCAAGCCATGCTCCCGCAGGTGCACCGCGCAGGTAGGGTTTGCACGGTGGGAGCAAAGCCCGCACGGCCCCTTCGCTGGCAAGCCATGCTCCCACAGGTTTACCGCTCAGGCAGGGCCCTGTGGGAGCAAAGCTTGCTTGCGAAAAGGCCGTCACAGCCTGCGAGAATCTTCAAATGCCCCTCATGCCCACGCCACCAGGCATTTCTGCGATAATGCCCGATCACGGTGAAACGCCCTCCTGTAGAAGACTCCGACGTACCTGATGACCCTCCAGACTCCCGCTACCGGCGACCTGCTCAATACCCTCGACCATGCCATGATCGGCGATCGCAACCGCTTGCGACGCCAACTGCTGGAACTGCGCAAAAGGCCTGACGAAGGCAAGCTGGCGCAATGGGTCGAGAAGCTGCAGGCCTCGTGCGCCCGGGTCACGGCGCGGCGCGACAGCGTGCCGACGATTCGCTATGACGACAATCTGCCGATCGCCGCCAAGCGCGACGAGATCAAAAAGCTCTTGTCCGAACACCAGGTGTTGATCATCGCCGGCGAGACGGGCTCGGGTAAAACCACCCAGTTGCCGAAAATCTGCCTGGAACTGGGCCGCGGCCAGCATGGCCAGATCGCCCACACCCAGCCACGACGGATCGCCGCGCGCAGCGTCGCCGCCCGGGTCGCTGAAGAACTCGCCACGCCGTTAGGCGGGCTGGTGGGCTATCAAGTACGTTTCGAGGACCAGAGCGACAGCAACACTCTGGTCAAGCTGATGACCGATGGCATCCTGCTGGCCGAAACCCAACACGACCGTTTTCTGGAGCGTTACGACACCATCATCGTCGACGAAGCCCACGAGCGCAGTCTCAATATCGATTTCCTGCTCGGCTTCCTCAAGACCCTGCTGCCGCGCCGCCCGGACCTGAAAGTCATCATCACTTCGGCGACCATCGACCTGGAGCGGTTTTCCGAGCACTTCGACAAGGCGCCGATCATCGAAGTGTCCGGCCGTACCTACCCGGTGGACACCTGGTACCGGCCGCTGACCAGCGAGCAGGACGAGGAGGGCAACAGCGTCGAGGAAGACCTCAGCGTCGACCAGGCAATCATCGCCACGCTGGATGAAATCGCCCACTTCGAACGCGGCAACGGCAAAGGCCCGGGTGACGTGCTGGTGTTTTTGCCCGGCGAACGGGAAATTCGCGATGCGGCTGACATCCTGCGCAAGGCGCAACTCAAGCACACCGAAATCCTGCCGTTGTACGCACGACTGTCGCCTGCCGAACAGCAACGCATCTTCCAGTCGCATCCGGGCCGACGGGTGGTGCTGGCCACCAACGTCGCCGAAACCTCGCTGACGGTGCCCGGCATCCGCTACGTGATCGACAGCGGCACCGCGCGCATCAGCCGTTACAGCTATCGGGCCAAGGTCCAGCGTTTGCCCATCGAGGCGGTTTCCCAGGCCAGCGCCAACCAGCGCAAAGGCCGTTGCGGCCGGGTCGAGCCGGGCATTTGCGTGCGCCTGTACAGCGAAGAAGACTTCAACGCGCGACCGGCCTTTACCGACCCCGAGATCCTACGCACCAACCTGGCGGCCGTGATCCTGCAGATGTTGCACCTGCGCCTCGGCGCCATCGATGCCTTCCCGTTCATCGAACCGCCGGATGGCAAGGCTATTACCGACGGCTTCAACCTGCTGCAAGAGCTCTCTGCGGTGACCCGCGACAATCAACTGACCCCGATGGGCCGACAGTTGGCACGCTTGCCATTGGACCCGCGCCTGGGGCGGATGCTGCTCGAGGCCGCTCAGCAGGGCAGCCTGCAGGAAGTGTTGATCGTCGCCAGCGCGTTGTCGGTGCAGGACCCGCGCGAGCGCCCGCCCGAGCGTCAGCAAGCGGCGGACCAGGCTCATGCACAGTGGAAGGACGCCGATTCGGACTTCGCTGCGCTGGTCAATCTGTGGCGCGGCTTTGAAGAGCAGCGTCTGGCCCTGACCGCCAGCCCGCTGCGCAATTGGTGCCGCAAGAACTTCCTCAACTACCTGCGCCTGCGCGAGTGGCGCGATGCCCACCGCCAGCTCGGGCTGATCTGCCGGGAACTGCAACTGACCGTCAACAAGGACCCGGCCGATCACCCTAAATTGCACAAAGCGGTCCTCTCCGGCTTGCTCAGTCAGATCGGCCAGAAAACCGAAGAAGGCGATTATCTGGGTGCCCGCCAACGGCGCTTCTGGATTCATCCTTCGTCCGGCATCGGCCGCAAACGCCCGCAATGGTTGATGGCGGCCGAGTTGATGGAGACCACCAAGCTGTATGCGCGCATGGTGGCCAAGATCGAACCGGACTGGATCGAGCCCCTGGCGCGCCATCTGGTCAAGACCAACCACTTCGAGCCGCACTGGGAGAAAAAGCGCGGTCAGGTGGTGGCCTTCGAACAGGTCACGCTGTATGGCCTGATCATCATCGGCCGGCGGCCGGTGCATTTCGGCCCGGTGGACCCAATCGCCTCGCGGGAGCTGTTCATCCGCGAAGGCCTGGTGCGTGGCGAGATCCAGTCGCGGGCGCGGTGCCTGAGCGCCAACCGCGAGTTGCTCGAACAGCTCGATGCGCTGGAAGCCAAGGCACGGCGACGCGATATCCTTGCCGACGAAGAGACCCTCTACGCCTATTACGACGCGCGGGTACCGGCAGAGATTCACCAGACGGCCACCTTCGACAGTTGGTACAAGGTCACCAGCCAGAAGGACCCGCAACTGCTGATCATGCGCGCCGAAGACGTGCTGGCCCGCGAGGCCAGCGAGGTCACTGCCGCGCAATACCCGGACACGTTGCGCCTGGGCGACCTGACCCTGGCTCTGAGCTATCACTTCGAACCCAACCATCCCCGTGATGGCGTGACCCTTACCGTTCCGGCGCCGTTGTTGCCTTCGTTGCCTGGCGAGCGACTGGAGTGGCTGGTGCCCGGGTTGATCGAGGCCAAGTGCATCGCTCTGGTGCGCAACCTGCCCAAGGCGCTGCGCAAGAACTTCGTGCCGGTGCCGGATTTCGTCAAGGCCGCGTTGCAACGCATGACCTTCGCCGAAGGATCGTTGCCTGAGGCGCTGGGCCGCGAATTGCTGCGGATGACGGGCGCGCGAGTCTCCGATGAGGCCTGGGCCGAGTCCGAGCAGCAGGTCGAAAGCCACTTGCGCATGAACCTCGAAGTGCTCGACGGTCAGGGCAAGTTCCTCGGTGAGGGGCGCGATTTGGCCGAGCTCACCGCGCGCTTCGCCCAGGCCAGCCAAGCGGCGCTGGCGGTACCGGCGACCGCGAAAAACCAGAAGCCGGTGGAGGCCAAGGTCTTCGCCGCCGTGGCCGAAACCACCCAGCAGAATATCGCCGGGCTGTCGCTGACGGTCTATCCAGCGCTGGTGGAAGAGGGCGGCACTGTCAAGGAAGGGCGTTTCTCGACCGCCGCCGAAGCCGAATTCCAGCATCGTCGTGCGCTGCAGCGCCTGCTGTTGCAGCAACTGGCCGAGCCAGCCAAGTTCCTGCGCGGCAAGCTGCCAGGGCTGACCGAGCTAGGCTTGATGTATCGCGACCTGGGCCGTATTGACGCGCTGGTCGAGGATATCTTGCTGGCCAGCCTCGACACCTGTGTGCTCGAAGGCGAGTCCGTGTTGCCCCGTGATGGCGCCGGGCTGCTGTCGCTGGCCGAGCGCAAGCGCGGCACGTGGGCCGAGCATGCTGAACGCCTGGCGCGCTTGAGTCTGGAGATTCTCAAACTGTGGCATGGCCTGCAAAAGCGCTTCAAGGGCAAGATCGACCTGGCCCAGGCCGTGGCCTTGAACGACATCAAGCAGCAGTTGGCCAATCTGGTCTATCCGGGGTTCGTACGCGAAACCCCCGGGCTGTGGCTCAAGGAGCTGCCACGGTTCCTCAAGGCCATCGAACTGCGCCTGGAGAAACTGCCAGCCCAGGTGCAGAAGGATCGGGTCTGGAGTGGCGAGCTGTCCGGATACTGGGCGCAATACGCCACGCGTTTGGACAAGCACCGCCAGGAAGGCAAACGCGATCCGCAGCTGGAGCTGTTTCGCTGGTGGCTCGAAGAATATCGGGTGTCGCTGTTCGCTCAGCAGCTGGGGACTAAAGTACCGGTGTCGGACAAGCGTTTAAGCAAGCAGTGGAGCCAGGTGGACAGCTAAAAGCCTACCTGTAGCGAGCAGGTCGAGGGCGCGCCAAACCGCCAGCAGATATGGCACACTCCGCCGCTCAATAACTAACAACATTGGCGTCATTCAAAGAGGAACGATCGTGCATAACGTCGTCATCAGCGGTACCGGGCTCTACACTCCGGCCGACAGCATCTCCAACGAAGAACTCGTGGAGTCCTTCAACGCCTATGTGCACCAGTTCAACAGCGACAACGCCGCCGCCATCGAACGCGGCGAGGTCGCAGCCCTCGGCGAATCCAGTGCACCGTTCATCGAGAAGGCTTCGGGCATCAAGAGCCGCTTCGTCATGGACAAGGCCGGTATTCTTGACCCACAACGGATGAAGCCGCGGCTGCGTGAACGCAGTAACGATGAGCCATCGATTCTCTGCGAAATGGCCACCGCTGCCGCCGAACAAGCCTTGCAGCGTGCCGGCAAGACCGCCGCCGATATCGATGCGGTGATCGTCGCCTGTTCCAACCTGCAGCGGCCTTATCCGGCCGTTGCGATCGAAGTCCAGCAGGCGCTGGGCATTCAGGGCTTCGGCTTCGACATGAACGTCGCGTGCTCCTCCGCCACGTTCGGCATCCAGACCGCCGCCAACAGCGTGCAGTTGGGTCAGGCGCGGGCGGTGCTGGTGGTCGATCCGGAGATCTGCACCGGGCACCTCAATTTCCGCGACCGCGACAGCCATTTCATCTTTGGCGACGCGGCGACGGCCGTGGTGGTCGAGCGGGCTGACCTGGCGACCTCGGCGTATCAATTCGATATCGTCAGCACCAAACTGCTGACTCAGTTCTCCAACAACATCCGCAACAACTTCGGTTTTCTCAATCGCACTGCAGAAGAGAGCGCCGATGCCATCGACAAGCTGTTCGTGCAGGAAGGCCGCAAGGTGTTTCGCGAAGTCTGCCCGATGGTCGCCGAGCTCATTGCCCAGCACCTGGCCGAGAACGACATCGAGGTCAGCGCGGTACGGCGCTTCTGGCTGCATCAGGCCAACCTCAGCATGAACCACCTGATCGTCAAGAAGCTGCTGGGGCGCGATGCCACGCTGGATGAGGCACCGGTGATTCTCGATACCTACGCCAACACCAGCTCGGCGGGTTCGGTCATTGCCTTGCATACCTACCAGGATGATCTGCAGCCTGGGGCGCTAGGTGTGCTGAGCTCGTTCGGGGCGGGGTATTCGATCGGTAGCGTGATCCTGCGCAAACGTTGAAGCCTGCGTGGGTGATCACGCAGGCATAAAAAACGCCGGCATCAGCCGGCGTTTTCATGGGCGATAGAAACCTTAGAACTTGGCTTCCAGGTCCAGCTGCAGGGTGTTGACGTCAGCGTCTGACTGGTTGGCAACCTGCGTATCGGACTTGGCCATGAAGTAAGTCACGCCCAGACCGAAGTTTTTATCGATGTCGTAGCCGACCTTGAACTTATGACCATGGGCACCGGTGGTGCCGTTGCCGAAGTCCGAGTCGGTGAACGCGCCGACCACACCATTACGCTGCACATCGCGGTAGTTGTAGTCGAAAGAGAAGCCAGCCAGCTTGGTCTTGACACCGGCAAGCCATGCTTTGTCGTCGCCATCGGTGGATTTGCTGTTCTTCACGTATTGGCCGTACACGGCCAACGGGATCGGCAGGTTCTTGATGTCGATCTGGCCAAAACCTTCGTACAGGCGGAACTCGTTAGTGGTGTTGCCATTGGCGACCAGCGTCTTGGCCGTAGTGCCGCCGCTCGAGTTGATACCCGCCGCTGCTTCGCCATCGTTATCGGAGTTGTTGTACGAGTAGACACTACCGCCGATGGTGACACCCACTGCGTCGCCCAGATTGAACTTGCCGCCCAACTGACCGGTGTACAGGCTCAGGTCATGGTTGTACTGGAAGCCGTCGCCGTCGACGTTATCTTTCAGGGTGTAGTAGCCCAGGCTACCGAACAGCGAGGCATCTTTGCTCAGTGGCAGTTTGTATGTCGCGGCCACACCTTCCGGGTTCACGTCGCCATCCCAGATGATATCGCCCATGCTTACCCAAGGCTGCAGCATTTTACCGCCGATCAAGTGCAGGTTGGGCGCGACGGTCGGGTGCCAGTCGAGGTAGCCAAGGTCCAGCCACAGGTTTTTCTTGGTGAAGCCGTTGTTCAGGTCCACGTTGGTGGAGCGTGAGTCTGAGCTGGTGCTGCCGGTGGCTACGCGGATGCCAGCGTCCACCTGCGGGTTGATTTCGCTGTAAACGCCGAAGCGCGCACGGATACGCTGGCGGTCAGAAATTCGATCGCCATCGGAAGTGGCTCCGGTGGTGCTGCTGCCGCCGTCGCGGTTGATGTTTTCCTGACGGACACGAACGTCGCCGTGGATCTGGGTCTTGGCTGCCCAAGCGACCTTTTGATCGAAAGCCGACATCTCATTTTTTTTCTGAGCGGCATCGGCGGCGGCTTGTTGTTGATCCTTGGCCAGTTCGCCTTGCAGCTCGCTGTATTGAGCGGGTGTTATGGAGCCGTTGGCCTTGAGCATTTCCAGCAGTTTGGCGTCGACAGCAGCGTTTGCAGAAGCGCTGGCGGCGAGAATCAGACCACCACACAAACTTGCAGCGGTGCGTTTAGATACAAAACCCATGTGTGAACTCCCCAACTCTAATACGGCGAAAACGCCTGAATGCACGCCGAGCGCAAGGCCCGGTCGTGTGGGGGGCTTAGCACCCCCGGTTCTAAAAACAGGCGCCAGTATTGCTAGGGCTTATGACAGAGAGATGGCTGTTTGATAGCGGAAAGATGAAGCGGTTTGGATTTCGAAAGGGGCGAAATAGAGCGGTCGCGGCGGTTTTTAACAGGGTATTCAAAGCCGACAACGTCAGGGAACCCGTGGCGTTCACGGATTTTTCACATGCGCGGGCCGACATCGATTTCAGGGTCGTTTTGACGACAACAGAGTTCCTTTGTCATAAATAATTAATTTACATAAATCTCCATAGCGATTTCTTAATCCAGTTTCATTGGTGGCGATACCACGTGCTCGTCTTAATGCCGCTACACGATTTTCGTGCAGGGGAGTGACATAAAATGAGAAAAATCTTCAATACGCTTCAATTGAGCGCCATGGCCGCAGCTGTAGTGATGGCATTGCCCGCATTGGCCCAGGCCAGTGATCAATCTGACACCAAAGGTTTTGTGGATGGCAGCAGCTTGAATCTGCTGAACCGCAATGTGTTCTGGAACCAGACCGGGGGCGGCGACCACACCCGTGACTGGAGCCAGGCACTGATGGCCAACTTCAGCTCGGGCTTTACCCAAGGCACTGTGGGCGTGGGTGTCGACGCTTTCGCAGACCTGGCGTTGCGTATCGATGGCAATACCGACCGTGCGGGCGGCCCGACCATTCCGACCGACAACGACGGTGATCCGAAACACGGCCTCGCCAAGGGCGGCGGCGACATCAAGTTCCAGGTGTCCAACACCCAGTTGAAGGTGGGCGATCTGCAACCGAGCGCGCCGGTCTTCGCCACCGCCGACAATTACCTGATGCCGCAAACCGCATCCGGCTTCTTGATCACCAGTCACGAGTGGGCGGGCCTGAACCTGGAGGCAGGTCACTTTACGTCGGGCACTGGCACCACCACCGCTGCGCATAGCGGTAACATCATGGCCAGTTACGCCAAGGTCGATACCAGTTCGGCGAGTTATGCCGGCGCCAAGTACCAGTTCAGCAAAGAGTTCACCGCTTCGCTGTATGGGGCTCACCTCGAAGACGTGTGGAACCAGTACTACCTGAACCTGAACCTCGTTCATCCGATCACTGATAATCAGGCAGTGGCGGTGGACTTCAACCTGTACCGTACGCTCGATGACGGCGACGCCAAGGCCGGTACCATCAACACCACCGCGACGTCGCTGTCTGCGGCTTACACCTTGGGTGCGCATACCTTCACCCTCGCCGGGCAGAAGATCAACGGCGACGAGCCGTTCGACTATGTCGGCTTTGGTGACAACGATGCTGCCGGCCGCTACGGCAATTCGATCAGCCTGGCGGACTCGGTGCAGTACTCCGACTTCAACGGTCCGAACGAGCGCTCCTTCCAGCTTCGTTACGACCTCGACATGACTCACTACGGCGTACCTGGGCTGGGCTTCATGGCTCGTCATATCCGCGGTTATGGCATTGATGGCACCCACGTCGACAGCTCTTCGGCATACGTCAATTTCTATGGGGCGGATGACAGCGAACACGAAACCGATGCCGAGGTGAAATACGCGGTGCAATCAGGCCCAGCGAAGAACCTGACCTTCCACCTGCGCGAAGCCTGGCACGACGGCGATGCGTCCACCGGTGGCAAGCTGATTCAGACGCGCCTGATTACCGAATACCCGTTGAATATTTTCTGATTTTATAGAGTTGATGTTAAGTGGCTGTTAATCATGTCATAGAGTTTAAATATAAAGTTTCAGTGAAGGATGTTTAAAGTTTTTCGCTGATCAGTGCTGTTAATATTCAGCCTTGATTGCTCCTACAATCATTTTGGCCGGCAGGGCGCCCACTCTGTCGGCCTTTTTTATGGGCACCGATTGTCCAACTCTGGATGAAAATCCTTCTGCTGCCTTGCGAGGCGGGTTCTATCTGCTGATACTCGACCTATTCTTGCGTCGAGGTGGGTCATGTCCGTTCGTATTATTTCCAGCCTTGCTGAGGTCCTCCCCACCCAGTGGGATGCCTTGCTGGACGCACCTCAGCCGTTCTTGCGCCACGGGTTTCTCTCCTCCCTGGAGGACAGCGGCAGCCTTGGGGCCCAATCAGGCTGGCGCGCCGAGCATCGGCTGCTGGAGCAGGATGGACAGCTCGTGGCAGCGCTGCCGGCGTATCGTAAATGGCATTCCTACGGCGAGTACGTCTTCGACCACGGTTGGGCCGACGCATGCCGACGTGCCGGCATTGCCTACTATCCCAAGCTGCTCTGCGCCGTGCCGTTCAGTCCGGTGACCGGGCCGCGCCTGCTGGCTCGCAACCTGGAAGACGGCATGGCCTTGCTGCGTGACTTGCCGGGTTATCTGCAGGCAGAGGGGCTGTCCAGCGCCCATTTGAATTTCACCGAGCCGGCCCTCGACGAGCATATGCGCGGTCAATCGGGCTGGCTTGAGCGATTGGGTTGTCAGTATCACTGGCACAACCGCGGCTATCGGGATTTCCAGGACTTTCTCGACACCCTCAGTTCACGTAAGCGCAAGCAGATGCGCAAGGAACGCGAACAGGTGGCAGCCCAGGGCATGGTGTTTGACTGGCGTGAAGGGCGCGAGCTGAACGAGCTGGATTGGGATTTCGTCTATCTGTGTTACGCCAATACCTATGCGGTGCGCGGGCAGTCGCCTTACCTGACGAGGGAGTTTTTCAGTCTGCTGGCCGAGCGCATGCCCGAGATGATTCGCGTGGTGTTCGCCCTGCAAGACTCGCGTCCGGTGGCCATGGCCTTCAGCCTGGTGGGCGGCGACAGTTTGTATGGTCGTTACTGGGGCTGCCTGGCGGAATTTGACCGGCTGCACTTCGAGACGTGTTTCTACCAGGGCATGGAGTACGCGATCACGGAGGGGATCAAGCGTTTTGACGCCGGTGCTCAGGGTGAGCACAAACTGATTCGCGGCTTTGAGCCCACCATTACTCGGTCGTGGCATTACCTGACGCATCCTGGGTTGGAAGCAGCCGTGCAAGAGTTTCTGGAACAGGAGCGGGTGGGGGTGATGGCTTATGCCGAGGAGGCGCGGGCGGCGCTGCCCTATCGGCAGACATAAATGTAGCGAGGGGGCTTGCCCCCGATCCGGCCCAGCGAGGAGGCCGGTATGTTTTCGGTGGCAAGCCTCCTCGCTACAGGCTAATCAATCGATACCGACAAACCCACCTGTCTGGTGATGCCACAGCCGCGCATAGAGCCCCTGTTGGGCCAGCAACTCGGCATGGCTGCCGACTTCGACGATACGCCCATGCTGCAGTACCACCAGCCGATCCATCTTGGCGATTGTCGACAGCCGGTGCGCGATAGCGATCACCGTCTTGCCCTTCATCAGCGTCTCCAGGCTTTCCTGGATCGCTGCTTCGACTTCCGAATCCAGCGCTGAAGTGGCTTCGTCCATGATCAGGATCGGCGCGTTCTTGAGCAGTACCCGCGCGATCGCGATGCGCTGACGCTGACCACCGGAAATCTTCACGCCACGCTCGCCTACATGGGCTTCGAAACCGGTACGGCCTTCGGAATCCGATAGCAGCGGGATGAACTCTTCGGCGCGGGCTTTGCGGACTGCATCCCAGACCTGTTCCTCCGTGGCGTTCGGCTTGCCGTAGCGCAGGTTGTCGAGGATCGAGCGGTGCAGCAGCGAAGTGTCCTGGGTGATCAGGCCGATCTGTGCCCGCAGGCTCTCCTGGGTGACGTTGGCGATGTCCTGCCCATCGATGACGATGCGTCCGGCAGGCAGGTCATAGAGACGCAGCAGCAGATTGACCAAGGTCGACTTGCCCGCACCAGAAGGCCCGATCAGGCCGATTTTTTCGCCGGGGCGAATATCCAGGGTCAGGCCATCGATGATGTTCGCGCCTTTGCCGTAGCTGAAGTCGACGCTTTCGAAGCGTACGTTGCCGCGGCTGACCTTGAGCGGTGGAGCGCCGGGAGGATCGGTGACGGTCACGGGCTGGGCGATGGTCTGCAGGCCGTCCTGAACCATACCGATGTTCTCGAAGATGCCGTTGACTACCCACATGATCCAGCCGGACATGTTGACGATACGAATCACCAGGCCAGTCGCCAGAGCGATGGCGCCCACCGAGATCAGCGATTGGGTCCACAGCCACAAGGCCAGCCCGGTGGTGCCGACGATCAACAGCCCGTTGATGGCGGTGATGGCGAAATCCATGCTGGTGATGACCCGGCTGGCCATCTGGGTTTTTTCCGTCTGTTCGGTCAGTGCTTCGCGCGCGTACTGCTGCTCCATGCTGGTGTGAGCGAACAGCTTGAGGGTGGCGATGTTGGAGTAGCCATCGACGATGCGTCCCATCAACTTGGAGCGGGCATCGGAGGAGATTACCGAGCGCTCCTTGACCCGCGGCACGAAGTAACACAGCGACAGAATGTACAGGCCGATCCAGCAGATCAGCGGGATCATCAGGCGCCAGTCTGCCTCGGCGAACAGCACCAGGGCGCTGATGGAGTAGATCAGCACGTGCCACAGGGCGTCGACGGCGGCCACGGCCGAGTCGCGCAACGAGTTGCCGGTCTGCATTATGCGTTGGGCGATGCGCCCGGCGAAGTCGCTATGGAAGAAGTTCATGCTCTGCTTGAGCACGTAGTTGTGGTTCTGCCAGCGGATCATGCTGGTCATGCCGGGGCTGATGGTCTGGTGCACGAGCAGGTCGTGCAAGCCGATGAAGATCGGCCTCAGCACCAGGGTGACCACCAGCATCCAGGCCAGCTCGAGAGCGTTGTCCTGGAAGAAGTGCACGTTGGGCGTGCCCTGCGCCATGTCTATGATGCGGCTGAGGTAGCGGAACAGCGCGACTTCGATCAGCGCGCCGATCAGGCCGACCACCAACAGCACAGCGAACGTCGGCCAGACCTGACGCAGGTAGTAGATGTAGAACGCCAGGACCTTGTTGGGCGGGGACTCGGTTGGAGCTTCGCGGAAAATATCGATCCATTGCTCAAAACGGCGGTAGATCATGGGGGCGGGCTCTCCTGTGCAATTGGGACGGTCCTGGCGGGCTCAGCGTCAGTCGATGCGTTTGGCCGAGAGGATGATCACGGGGTCGATGGGCACGTTCTGCATGCCGCTCTTGGTCGTGGTGGTGGTGTTGGCAATGATGTCGACGACATCCATGCCCTTGACCACTTTGCCGAACACCGCGTAGCCGGCGTTACCGGGGGCGTAGTTGAGCGAGTCGTTGTCGCGATGGTTGATGTAGAACTGGCTGGTGGCCGAGTCAGGATCATTGGTGCGGGCCATGGCGATCGTGCCACGCGCATTCTCGAGGCCGTTGTTGGCTTCGTTCTTGATCGGCGGGTTGGTGTCTTTTTCCTGCATCTGCTGGGTGAAGCCGCCACCCTGAATCATGAAGTTGGGGATCACACGGTGAAAAATGGTGTTGGTATAGAAGCCCTTGTCGACATACGCGAGGAAATTCTTTGTGCTGATAGGCGCTTTATCGCCATTCAGCTCCAGCTCGATGTCGCCGTTGCTGGTGTGCAGCAATACATGAGGCTTGTTGCCACCGGCCGGTTGCGCAGCCATCAGGTTGGCGGTGAAGAGCAGGGCGGAAGCGGCGATCAGGATTTTTTTGAACATGGACTCATTGATCCTTGAAGGTGTTGTCTGCCGTAGCGATGAAGCGCAGCAGGATTTGGTTGAAGCGGTCTGGTTGATCCAGCGGTGTAGCGTGACGCGAATCGTCGATGACTACCAGATGCGCGTCCGGAATGAGTGTGACGTAATGTTCTTTTACCGCCACCGGGGTGTAATCGTTGTCGGCGCTGATCACAAGGGTAGGACAGTCGATGGCGCCGAGACGTTCCTGCACACCCCAGCCGACGATGGCGTCGAAGCTGGCGAGATAGGCCCGTTTGTCATTGTTGGCCCAGCGCTCGGCGACCTTGGCGCGCAGTGCGCCCTGCTCAGGTTTGGGAAAAAGATTCTTGCCCAGCGCGATGCCGATGGTGCCCATGCTGGCCACACGCATCAGGCTCCAGCGCTTGAACCACTGCCAGTAATCGCGCGGGGAGCTTAGCTTGACCTGTGGGCCACTGTTGACGATGCACAGGCTCTTGAGCCACTGGGGGTGATCCACCGCCAACTGAAAACCGATCATGCCGCCCATCGACAGGCCGACCAGATGGACCGGCCCGCAGCCCAGGTGTTCGAGCAGGGCGATGACATCGACGCTGAAACCTTCGATGCTGTAGCGCTCGCGAGGCTTGGCAGATTGGCCATGGCCACGCAGGTCGAGCATGATGACTCTGTAGTGAGCCGCCAACGCCTCGGTCTGGTATTCCCAGTCCAGACAGCTGGAGCCGAGGCCATGCAACAGCAGTACCGGGCTGCCATGGCCGATGACTTCATAGTGCAGGGCGCAGCCTTGGTGATCGAAGCGAGCCATGTGGCTTCCTTGTCAGACGGTCAGCGCAGTGGCTTCCAGGGTGCTCAGCGGCGTGGTATCGAAGGTGCGTAACAACTCGATGAGAATCTGGGTCGCCGGGCCGAGAGGTTTATCCTTGTTCGAGTATAGGTAGAACAGCGGATGGCGCGAGCCGCCCTGATCCAGGGGCAGCGGCTTGAGCACGCCCTCGCGCAGCTCCCGGCTGATCATGTGCCGAGGCAACCAGGCGAAACCCAGGCCACTGCTGACAAAGGTGGTGGCGGTACCGAGGCTGCCGACGGTCCAGCGCTGTTCGGCGCCGAGCCAGCCGACATCGCGGGGTTGCTGGCGCCCGGAATCGCGGATCACGACCTGAAGCTGACTTTCGAGGTCCTGAAAATTCAGCGTGCGATTCATCTTGTGCAGCGCGTGATCGGGGTGGGCAACGGCGACGAATTCCACGGCGTTCATTTCCGTGCCCAGGTAGCCGGGAATGTTGTAGCCGCTGATGGCGAGGTCGGCGATGCCTTCGTGCAGCACCTCCTCGACGCCCGACAGCACTTCTTCGCGCAAGCGCACGCGGCAGCCGCGGCTTTGCGGCATGAAGGCCGTCAGCGCGTGGACCAGCCGTGCACTGGGGTAGGCGGCGTCGACCACCAGCCGGACTTCCGCCTCCCAGCCCTGTTCCATGTGCAGCGCCAGGTCTTCCAGCTGGCTGGCTTGCTTGACCAATTGCCGGGAGCGGCGCAGCAACACGCCACCTGCTTCGGTCAGCACTGCCTTGCGCCCATCGATACGCAGCAACGGTACGCCCAACTGCTCCTGCATGCGCCCGACGGTGTAGCTCACGGACGATTGCGAGCGATGCAATGCCTCGGCGGCCTGGGCGAATCCGCCATGATCGACCACTGCCTGAAGCGTGCGCCATTGGTCGAGGGTTACGCGTGGCGCTTTCATGAGCGGCTCTCTTGATTAAGATACATCTTGTTAATAAAACAATTAAATCGATGGATTACGAGCCTTTTTTCAAATATTTCATCGAAGGTTAATAGGCGGAGTGGCCAACCCAGCACAACAATTGCCTGACGCCGAGCGAGCCGCTATGGTCGCCGCCTCACTGCACAAGGCCGTCATGCCCTACCTTCTGATCGTTACCCTTATCCAGGCATTTTCCTTCAGTCTGATCGGCGTCTACCTTGCCGGTCATGTCGACAGCTACCTGGCCGTGGTTCTGCGAATCCTCTTCGCCGGCCTGGTATTTATCCCGCTGACCCGTTGGCGTCAGGTCGAGCCGCGGTTCATGCGCTCGATGCTGCTGATCGGCGCCTTGCAGTTCGGCGTCACCTACGTGTGCTTGTATTTGAGCTTTCGCGTGCTGACCGTGCCCGAGGTGCTGCTGTTCACCATCCTCACACCGGTGCACGTAACGTTGATCGAGGACGCGCTCAATCGGCGTTTCAATCCCTGGGGGTTGGTGGCCGCGCTGGTAGCGGTGATGGGCGCCGCAGTGATTCGCTTCGACAGCATCAGCTCGGACTTCTTCATGGGCTTTTTGCTGCTGCAACTGGCCAACTTCACCTACGCGGCGGGGCAGGTGATGTACAAGCACCTGATTGCGCGCTACCCCAGTGATCTGCCGCATTACCGGCGGTTCGGCTATTTTTATGTCGGGGCATTGCTGGTGGCGCTGCCGGCCTGGCTGGCATTCGGCAACTTGCATCACTGGCCAGAGGCGCCGCTGCAATGGGGCGTGCTGGTGTTCCTCGGCCTGGTGTCCACGGCGCTGGGCATGTACTGGTGGAACAAGGGCGCCTGCCAGGTCAGCGGTGGGACCTTGGCGGTGATGAACAACCTGCATGTACCGGTGGGGCTGTTGCTGAATTTGTTGATCTGGAATCAGAGCGAGCCGCTGGGGCGGTTGGCGTTGGGAGGATTGGTGATTCTGGCGTCATTGTGGATCAGTCGGCGTGGGCGATCGGTGAGCTCAGTCAGTGATAATCGGCGTAAGTAGGCGAGTGGTCCGAGAAGGTCGCAGTCATCTGCGACCTTGTTCCCTTAGGCGACGAGATTCACACAAACTGCAAGCTCCTATGCACTCCCAACATCAATGACAGCAGTGCCGTTCATTCACTGTCACTCCTGCAATGGAGAGGTGACGGTGGGTTGGGCTGGTTCCGGGAGGCGTACACCTCCCCCCATCAACCCCACCCGCATATCCGCGCCACTCGGCTGCTGAAACACCCCCAACCCGAACTCCGGGAGCAGGGCCAGCAGATAATCGAAAATATCCCCCTGAATCCGCTCGTACTCCACCCAGGCGGTAGTGCGCGTAAAGCAGTAAATCTCCAGCGGGACGCCCTCGGCGCCGGCTTCCATCTGCCGGACCATGCAGGTCATGTTTGGCTGGATGTCCGGGTGGCTTTTCAGGTATGCCAACGCATAAGCCCTGAAGGTGCCGAGGTTGGTCATGGTGCGGCGATTGGCCGAAACACTGGCCACGTTGCCTTGGGCGGCGTTCCAGCTCTGCAGTTCGGCCTGCTTGCGGCCCAGGTAATCCGTCAGCAGATGCACCTGGGTCAGGCGCTCGATCTCGTCCTGGCGCAAAAAACGCACGCCGCTGGCATCGATGAACAGGCTGCGCTTGATACGCCGGCCGCCAGACTGCTGCATGCCGCGCCAGTTCTTGAACGACTCGGACATCAAGCGCCAGGTAGGAATGCTGACGATGGTCTTGTCGAAGTTCTGCACCTTCACGGTATGCAGAGTGATATCTACCACATCGCCATCAGCGCCGACCTGGGGTACTTCGATCCAGTCGCCGACTCGCAGCATGTCGTTGCTGGTCAGTTGCACGCCGGCCACGAAGGACAGCAGTGTGTCCTTGTAGACGAGCAGGATGACTGCAGACATGGCGCCCAGCCCGGACAGCAGCAACAGCGGCGAGCGGTCGATCAGGGTGGCGACGATGATAATGGCGCCGAAGATGTAGAGGATCATCTTCGCCAGTTGCACATAGCCCTTGATGGAGCGAGTGCGGGCGTGCTCGGTGCGCGCGTAGATGTCCAGCAGCGCGTTGAGCAGGGCGCCGAGGGCGAGCATCTGGAACAGGATGGTAAAGGCCAGGGCGACGTTGCCGAGGAAGTGTCGGGCGACGTCGCTCAGCTCTGGCACCAGATTGAGCCCGAACTGCACCACCAGGGACGGTACCGTCTGGGCCAGGCGGTGGAATACCTTGTTGTGCAGAAAATCGTTGAGCCAATGCAACGCCGGCTGGCGGCCGAGCAGTTTGATGCCGTGGAGGATCACATAGCGTGCGACTCGACCCAGCGCGAGGGCCACGCCGAACAGCAAGATGAGGCCCAACGTGGCGTGCAGCCAGGGATGCTGATCCATCGCGGCCCAGAGATCCTGGGCACGCAGCCAGAGTGATTGAAGGTCCATGATGGGGCAGCGCCGTCGCTCGATAGGGCGGCTATTAAAGCGCAGACACGGTCGTCGATGCCATGCGCTGAGGGCCCAAAGAGTGTGACCGTATGTTGGAGGCCCCAGGTCATGCTGTGGTCCTGCGCAGAATTCCCCGGCGTCTTCGCGAGCAAGCGTTGCTCCCACAGGCGGTGGGAGCAAGAGGGCGCGTTCGGCGGTGAAGAGGCCCGATCATCGATACACTCTGTGCCATCGTCCTTCAAGCCCGGGCCTGGTCCTTGACTGCCGCCGGGGCGATAGAGCGCCGGGCTCCCAGATCCTCCACCTTGCGCTGCTTTTCATACAAAAAGCTCAGCACCGCATGACGATACTGGTTGTACAACGGATCGTCCGCCAATTCGATGCGGTTACGCGGGCGCGGCAGGTCGATGCTGAGAATCTCGCCGATGGTGGCCGCCGGGCCGTTGGTCATCATCACGATGCGATCGGACAGCAGCACGGCCTCATCGACGTCGTGGGTGATCATCATCACCGTGTTGCGCAGTTCGCCTTGAATCCGCATCACTTCATCCTGCAGATGCGCGCGGGTCAGGGCGTCGAGGGCGCCGAACGGCTCGTCGAGCAGCAGCACCTTGGGCTGCATGGCGATGGCGCGGGCGATGCCGACGCGCTGCTTCATGCCGCCGGAAATCTCGCTCGGGCGCTTGTGCAACGCATGGCCCATGCTGACCATTTCCAGGTTGTGCAGGGTCCATTCGTGGCGTTCGGCTTTGGTCTTGCTCGACTTGAACACCTTGTTGACCGCCAGCGAGACGTTTTCGTACACCGTCAGCCATGGCAGCAGCGAGTGGTTCTGGAAAACCAGGCTGCGATCCGGGCCGGGCGAGTGCACTTCGCGGCCATCAAGGATCACCGCGCCGCTGCTGGCCTGCAACAGCCCGGCGACGATGTTCAATACCGTCGACTTGCCGCACCCCGAGTGGCCGATGATGGAGATGTATTCGCCGCGATCTATATCCAGGTTGACGCCGCTCAGCACCTGACTGCTGACGCCGTCGCGCTCGAAGTATTTGTCGACGTTTTCGATGCTCAGATAACGTGTGCCCATGGGCGGTGCTCCTTAGCTGGCGGATGTACCGCGGGTGACCAGTTGGCCCACGAGGGCGACCAGGCGATCGAGGCAGAAGCCGACGATCCCGACGTAGAACAGCGCGAGGATGATGTCGCTGATGCGCGAGGCGTTCCACGCATCCCAGATGAAAAAGCCGATGCCTACGCCGCCGATGAGCATTTCGGCGGCGATGATCGCCAGCCACGAGAGGCCTACGCCGATGCGCAGCCCGGAGAAGATGTACGGCGCGGCGGCCGGCAGCATGATCTTGACGAAGTACTCGATACCATTGAGGCGCAGCACCTTGGCGACGTTGCGATAGTCCTCGGGAATATTGCGCACGCCCACCGAGGTATTGATGATGATCGGCCAGATGGCCGTGATGAAAATCACGAAGATGGCCGACGGGTGACTGTCCTTGAAGCCTGCCAGCGACAGCGGCAACCAGGCCAGCGGCGGCACGGTGCGCAGGATCTGGAACAATGGATCCAGGCCGCGCATCGCCCAGCTCGATTGCCCGACCAGCACGCCCAGGCTGATGCCGGCCACTACTGCAAGCAAGTAGCCATAGGCGACGCGCTTGAGGCTGGCGAGCAGTTGCCAGGCCATGCCGACATCGTTGCCGCCGTTGTTGAAGAACGGATTGACGATCAGCTCCCAGGTGTCGCTGATCACTTGCGTGGGTGGCGGCAACGCCGAGCCCTTGGCGCTGCACAGCAGTTGCCAGAAGCACAGCAGCAGTGTGGCGATCACCAGGGGCGGTATGACATTTTGCAGCAAGGCCGTGCGCAGGCGCTTGAGCCAGTTGGGCATCGGGCGCGGGGTAACGGGCTTGGGCTCCAGCGGGTGACCGATGGCCTTGGGTAGTTTTGCATCTGCGTTCATGGATGCCTCCAATGATGCGTGAATAACGGTGTTTTGCACTGAGTCTGCGGGCCTCTTCTCGAGCAAGCTTTGCTCCTGCAAGTGCACGGCTGTGGGGGCAAGGCTTGGCTGCGAAGAGGCCATAGGATTCGCCGCAAAATTCATGGCTGGGTCACACCAGCGCCTTTATCGCCAAGCTATCGAGGTAGGCCTTGGGGTTCTGTGGGTCGAACTGCTTGCCATCGAAAAAGGTCTCGATGCCGCGGGAGGTCGACGCCGGGATCAATTCGGCAGAAAGGTTCAGTTCAGCGGCCGCAGTGCGCCAGATGTCCTCGCGGTTGACCTTGTCGATCAGTGCTTGGGTATCGAGGTTCTGCGGCAGGTAACCCCACCGCTGGTTCTCGGTGAGGAACCACAGGTCGTGGCTCTTGAACGGGTAGGAGGCGTGGTCATCCCAGTAGCGCATTATGAACGGGCTGTTTTCTACCACCTTGCCCGTGCCGTAGACGAATGTACCTTTCATGCGCGAGGCGATGTCTTCGACCGGGGCGTTGATCCAGCGGCGCTTGGCGCAGATCTGCGCCACCTCGTCCTTGTTCTCCGGTTTTTCGCAGAACATCTGCGCTTCCATGATGGCCTTGAGCAGCGCCTTGGCGGCATTGGGGTTGGCGGCGACATAGTCCGAGCGCAGGGCGAACGCCTTTTCCGGATGCTTGTCCCACAGCTCGCCGGTGGTATTGGCGGTGTAGCCGATCTTCTGATTGACCAGCTGCGAGTTCCACGGCTCACAGACGCAGAAGGTATCCATGGTGCCGACTTTCATGTTGGCGACCATCTGCGGCGGCGGCACGACGATGGTCGCGACATCCTTGTTGGGGTCGATGCCGCCAGCGGCGAGCCAGTAGCGCATCCACAGGTCGTGGTTGCCACCGGGGAAGGTCACTGCGGCGTTGACGGTTTTGCCGGCGGCTTTCTTGGCCAGCAGGGCCGCCTTGAACGGGCCCGAGTCGGTCCCGAGTTTGAGCGTCGAGTATTCCTCGCCCACCGAGATGCACTGGCCGGCCAGGTTGAGGCGCGCGAGGATGGAAATCGGCACCGGCTGGTTGTTGGTGGTGATCTTGCCGGTGCTCATCAGGTACGCCATGGGCGTCAGCAGGTGCGCGCCATCGATGCCGTTAGCCGCCGAGCCGAGCACCAGGTTGTCGCGGGTGGTGCCCCAGGAGGTTTGTTTGAGGATTTCGACTTCGGTCATGCCGTGTTTGGCGAACAGGCCCTTTTCATCGGCAACAAACAATGGCGCGGCGTCGGTAAGAGCGATGAAGCCCAGTTTGGCCTTGGTGGTTTCCGGGGCATCGCCCCCGGCTGCCCAGACCTTCGACTGCAGGCCCGCCGGCAGCAGGGTCAGTGCTGCGCCGGCGCCGAGTACGCCCAGGGATTGCTTGAGAAAGGTGCGCCGCGGGGCATCGTGTAGTACATCTGCTGCACTGAAAGGTGTGTCATCCATCGTCGATTTCCCCAAATGACGCGCATAAAAAAACGGCGACCACTCTGATGGGCATTGCTGCCGCAAGAAGAGTGGACGCCGTTGTCCTGTATCCGATTGAGAGGCCCGTGTTGGATGGCCTGATCAACACTAAGCAGAATATGTGCCAGCATCGGAGATGGACGGATTTTCTGAATCTAAACCTTTGAAATCAGGGGATTGGAATGCGTAGGGAGGATCTTTGACGAGCTGTCGGTCTTGGTTGCGGCGCACGCTGCGGGAGCACGCTGCACTTCAACGGCGCAAACCTTGGTCGCTTCAGCGCCGCCGTGCGGCGAGATTGAGCAGACTTTGTGCAACGTCCACCAGGCGCTCGCCGCGCTCCATGGCGGTCTTGCGCAAGCGCGCGTAGGCCTGGCTTTCAGTGACCTGATATTCCTCCATCAACAGTTTTTTCGCGCGCTCGACCACCCGCCGTTCGTTGAGTGCCTCGCGGGCCTCGTCCAATTGCTCGGTGGCGGTGACCAGTCGCTGTGTCTGGGCGTGCAGTATGTCCAGCACCGAGCGGTTGAGGTGCGGGCCCATGGTGCTTTGACGGTCGCCGCCCAGGTCGCTGGCGTGGATGTTGAACAGCTTGCTGAACTCGCTTTCGTCGCGGCGTTCCAGGCTGCCCAGGCGCTTGAGCAGCTCGCGATGGTTGTCAAGGTCCGCGCGGGCCTGCTGGATGCCACGCTGGCAACTACTGTGGAGCAACTGGGCAATATGATTTTCGACGGCCTTGAAGGCATCCATGCGCTCTGTGCAGACGTCGAACCACAGCTCGGACAATGCTGGCGAGACCTTGTCCTTCTCCGAAGTACGCAGCGCCATCGCGCGCATGCGCGCTTGCTTGGCGTTGAGGTCGCTGGTGGCCGCGTCAAACCACATCTCGCGCGCTCGATCGTCGGCGAAATCGAGGAAGGTTTCAAAGCAGCGCTCCTGGCTGTGGGCGAGTTGCTCCATGCGATCGCGCCTTGGCGCATCGAAAAAGCCCAGAGAAAAGCCACCCACCCCGCTCGCGCGCTCCTGACCGGCGAGTTCTTTGCCCTGCATGAAGTTGAACATGGCCACCAGCACCCGCGTGATGAGCGGATCGACGGCCGTGTCGGCGGCTTCGAACACCACGGCCAGCAGACCGCCGATCATGCGCGTGAAGGCTACTGTGGCATCCCCAGACTCCAGCATCTGATCGCGAATTCGTCGTCGCAGGCCGGGCAGCTCGTCGAGGCCGTGCAGCACATGGGCGATACGGTTGAACAGGCGGGCGCGATCGGTCGCACTGTTCGATTCCAGGTCCATGCTGTCGAAGCGCTCGCGCACCGCCCGTTCTATTTCCAGGGCCTCGTCGCTGATGTGGTCGAGGCAGACCCGGTGGGCGTCGGTGAGCTGGGCCAGATAGAGGTTGGTGTAGCCGCGCTCGCGTTGGAGGGTGTGGATCAATTCGCTGATGCGCGTGACGAGCTCGCAGGTCACAGCGAGCCCTTCAAGGCCTTCCAGTTCGATTCGGCGTGCGGCAAGCATGAAGCGCAGGGCGGACGGCATCTGGCGGTCGGACATGGCGGCGGTCTTGTGTCGGCGTGGAAGGGCTGAATCGGTTCGTTACAGCCTATACCAGCTTGATCCCAAATATGTAGTGGGGCCAAAGAGGCCATCAGCCAACATCAAAAGAACGCGCGAACGGCCTGAACGGTAAATACCCCTTCACACTGCGGGTTGTGCCCCGAATACGCGGAGCAATCTTCGCCACGCAGGCTCGAATCGCTGTAGATGAAGTCCAGGTTGAGACCTTTCCACGGCTTGGAAAGCTGCAGCGACCAATCATTGAAGCTCACCACCTGGGCGCCGGAACCCAGCACGTAAGGGGAATCGAGCTGGTGATTGGTGACCTTGAAGCTCATGTCGACATCCAGTAGCGGCAAACCGTGCAGGCTGGCGAAGAGGGTGCTGTTGCGGCTGTCGACGGCCTGGTTGAAGGCGGCGCCGAAGCGCGTGTCGAGGACTTTCAGGCCTGCGTAGAACTCATGGCTGTCGGTGGCTTCGAGGCGGGGATAGCTGTAATGGATGATGCCCGCTTCGTAGCCCATCCCCAGATTCTTGTCAAAGGGGTGCTTGAAACCGGCATAGGAGTCGATTTCCAGGGTGCTGTCACTGGTGAGCCCGACGCTAGGTGACCACTGGCCGGCATAGAAGCCACTGTTGTGGGTCAGGTCGAGGCCGCCATGCAGGGTACCGACTGACGCCGGTTGGACCAGGCCCGCCGCCATGCTGCGTGTTGGCGTGGTGCCGATCTTGAGATCGAAGTCACCCAGGTCGCGCTCGGCAACCTGCCCGTGGGCATAGGGGATGGCCAGTAGACTGGCGGTCAGAACAAGTCGGGTTCTGAGCATGTCTTACTCCGTGTAATGCCGAACGCAAGGACCCGCGCAAGCACCGGCGCGTTCTGTGGGAATGGGCGGCAAGGCCCGAGCTAGACGGTGCAAAGCATACCCTCTGAACTTCGCAGATGGGCGCCACTCGTCTATTTCTCGGCAGGCTGCGACATCGAGTCGCGAGGAAGAGGGTGCTACGGGCGATGGTTTATCGCCTGAAGCCGTGGGCGCTTGGCGCTACCCACTGACTTCAATTCAGGCTCGGGTGCTTAAAGATTACTTCTTGCCGAGGCTGATGTGACGCGAAGGGGTGAAGGTCTGGCCACTCACGCCTTTGGCGATCTGCTGGATCTCGCCGCCCTTGTTCAGAAACGCAGCGATCTGTTCGTTGATCGACTCGCTGGTCTCGACGGCCGGAGCTGGTTTCGCTTTAGTGGTGGATGCTTTTACGCGCATGGCTGCCATTAACCTTTGAAAATTAACTTGGCCAGGCATTGTACACGAAATAACCAGTCACTGGTGGCCGAATATCGCAACGGGCCAGAATGCCACGGTTGCCGTTTGTCAGGCAAGGCATGTGGCAGCGATCTCGGGTAGAATACCGGCCTCGCAGTGAGGATCTTGAGCATGGCTTTGATTGGGCGTTACAACAGTTTGCAAGTGGTTAAGCACACGGACTTCGGTCTGTATCTGGACGGTGGCGCCGATGGCGAAATCCTGCTGCCCAACCGGTACATTCCCAAGGACACGCCCACGGAGGTCGAGGACTGGCTCAACGTGTTCGTCTACCTCGACAGCGAAGACAAGCTGCTGGCCACGACTGAAAAGCCCAAGGTTCAGGTCGGTGAATTCGCCAGCCTCAAGGTCAAGGAAATCAACAGCATCGGCGTATTTCTCGATTGGGGCCTGCCCAAGGATCTGCTGCTGCCGTATTCCGAGGAAAAACGGCAGCTCAAGCAGGGCGACTACTGCGTGGTGCACGTTTACCTCGACAAACGTACGCGGCGCATCACCGCTACCGCGCGCCTGGACCGCTATCTGGACAAGGCCCCCGCCAACTACAGCCTGGGTCAGGAAGTGAAGTTGCTGGTCGTCGAAGAAAGCGATCTGGGCTTCAAGGCAGTGATCAACAACCAACACTGGGGCTTGATCCACAAGAACGAGGTGTTCAAGTTCCTCCGTTCGGGCAAGCAGGAGATCGGTTACATCAAGGCCTTGCGCGACGATGGCAAGATCGCCCTGAGCTTGCAGCCCGTGGGCGCCCAGGCGGCGGACAGCCTGAACGAGAAGATCCTCGGCAAGTTGCGCGACAATCAGGGCAGTCTGCCCGTTAGCGACAAGAGCGAGCCGCAGGTGATCGCCGATCTGTTCGGCGTCAGCAAGGGCAACTTCAAGAAGGCCATCGGGGCGTTGTACAAGAACGGCCAGATCGTGATCCACGCCGATCGCATCGAATTGAGCTGATCCAGCGCGCGAGTTGAGCGAAAGCCATTGTGCGATGTCCATTTTGTGTCTTCACACAGAATTCTTCGCACAGAGGCTTCCCCATGAAACGTTTCGCGCTTGCCTATCTGGGTGCCCTGCTGGCGCTGATCATCCTCGATGGATTGTGGCTCGGGGTGTTGATGGGCTCTACCTACAAGGCCATGCTCGGGCCATTGATGCTCGATCAGCCGCGCGGGTTGCCGGCGCTGCTGTTCTATCTGCTGTATCCGCTGGGTGTTGCGTATTTTGCGGTGTTGCCAGGTTTGCTCAGCGAGCGTCTGGGGCGAGCGCTCAGTAGCGGCGCCTTGCTTGGTTTGATCGCCTATGGCACTTACGACCTGAGCAATTGGGCGACGCTGGCGGGCTGGCCCGGTGCGCTAGTGGCCTTGGATATGGCCTGGGGCGTGGTCATCTCGGCGCTGAGCGCAGGGGCCGGCGTGTTCATCGCTCGGCGTGCGACCGAGTGAAGCCCTTCGCGGGCAAGCCTTGCTCCCACGAGTGCAAGGCTCAGCAGCGGCTGGCACTTGTGGGGGCAAGGCTTGCTCGCGAAGAGGCCATCAGCCACAGCGCAACTATCAGAATCCCGGAATCAATCCTGCACAAAAGGCGCAAAGCTCATATTGCTGCCCAGCGGCCGGACGTCCTTGAGGAATGAATCCTTATCGGCGCTCAACTCCAAGCTCACGGTCGATTTGCGTTTGCCTTCATTGCGCACCACCAGTCCTTCGAGCCCTTCGCGCATGACTTTGGTCGGCACCTTGGCGTGCACAAGGCGATCGGTCAGTGGGTCGTGCATCAACAGGTGAATCCACTCGTACTGGCCTATCTGCAAGCGCGCCACCGGAATATCGAACCACCAGATGTTGCGGCGCTTGTCGAGAATGGAAAAATGGCAATTATTGACGCCGAGC
>CAJCIO010000051.1 GCA_903970465.1 Gammaproteobacteria bacterium | reverse complement strand
TCGTTGATCCAGGGGGCCATGTACTCGGCCATGAACGGGCCGAAGATGAACAGGCCCCACATGCCGTAGATGATCGATGGAATGCCCGCCAGCAGTTCGATGGCCGAAGCGATCGGCATGCGCAACCAGGGCGGCGCTACTTCAGTGAGGAAAATCGCGATGCCGAAGCTGACCGGAACGGCGATCAACAGGGCGAGAAAAGAAGTCACCAGGGTCCCGTAGATAGGCACTACAGCGCCAAAATGGCCGCCTACGACGTCCCACTCGGTGCTGGTCAGAAACCCGAAGCCAAAGGTCTTGAACGCTTCGAATCCACCCCACAGGGTCGATCCGGCAATACTGGCCAACAACAGCAGGACCAGCATGGCAGCGCCTTGCATCGTACGGCGAAACCAGACGTCATGACGATGGTCGCGGGCGGCACGCTTGTCGCCCGGACTGTCACTCTTGGAGATCGCAGTGGACAGGTATTGAGTGTTTTCGGTCATGTCAGGTCCACTCGCAGAAAAAGCCCGATCCGGATACCCCGCTTGGGGCACCCGGAAAGAGCGTTACAGTCTTGGATTTCAACGGAATCGAATCACTTGTTGAAATCGGATTTCCAGTAGCCTTCGATCTTCGCGACCAGCGACTTGGGCAGGGGAACATAGTCCAGCGAAGCGGCTTGTTCCTGACCGTTTTCCAGCGACCATTTGAAGAAGTCGAAAGCCGCCTTGCTTTGCTCGGCGTTCTTCGGCGTCTTGTACATGATGATCCAGGTGGTAGCGGTGATCGGCCACGCGGCTTCGCCTGGGGCGTTGGTCATGATCAGGTTGAAGTCTTTGGCGCTCGCCCAGTCAGCGGTATCAGCAGCGGCCCCGAATGCCTTGGCGCTAGGTTCGACGAACTTGCCCGCGGCGTTTTTCAGCTGGGTGTGAGCCATCTTATTCTGCAGCGCATAGGCGAATTCGACATAGCCGATCGAGCCCTTGATCTGCTTCACATAGGCGGAAACGCCCTCGTTACCCTTGCCACCCACACCCGCTGGCCATTGCACGGTGGTACCGAACTTGAGCTTTTCGTTCCACTCTGGGCTGACCTTGGACAGGTAGTTGGTGAAGTTGAACGAGGTACCCGAACCATCCGAACGGTGCACAACGGTGATGGCCTGGTCAGGCAGCTTCACGTCGGCGTTCAGCGCGACAATGGCAGGGTCGTTCCACTTCTTGATGTCACCCAGGAAAATCTTGGCCAGGGTCGCGCCGTCCAGTTTCAACTTGCCCGGCTCGACGCCTTCGATGTTGACGACCGGTACGATACCGCCGATGACACTAGGGAATTGACCCAGGCCGGCGGCCTGCAGGTCCTCTGCGGACAATGGCGCGTCGGATGCACCGAAATCGACCGTGGCTGCCTTGATCTGTGCGATACCGCCACCTGAACCGATGGACTGGTAGTTGATGCGGTTAGGCGATGCCTTGCTATAGTCCTGGGACCACTTGGACACCACCGGAAATACGAAACTCGAACCTGCACCCGTTACATCAGTCGCATGCGCCACGCCACTCAGGCACAACGAAGCCAGCAAAATCGTGAGACGATTTTTGGTCAGCAGAATCACGGCAACACCTCAGTCAAAGGATTTGTGGGAAAGCCCACTGGAGAAGACGTTGCAGATTTAATGCTTTGAATGTGTAAGTTTGATGACAGTCAGTCGAATGCTTTTGTGACAGTGGGCGCGGTGCCACTATGGAGAGGGGTCGGGCGGGTAAAAAAATATTTATGGACTGTAGGATCAGGGTGTCCGTTGCGGCCCCTTCGCGGGCAAGCCTTGCTCCCACCTGAGTAGGACACCGCCTCTGTGGGAGCCGAGCTTGCTCGCGAAGGGGCCGGGCCTGCTAGCGCACACCCTCCTGACGCAACGCTGCAGGCGTGAACTCGCTGGTACTGGCTGACACGCCGAACTGGTAGCCACGCGCTTCTTCGTTCTTCAGGCCCAAGGCCACGTAGCGCCCGGCCTGCAGGTCGTAGAGCACCTCGAACGCATACCAGGGCACCTGCACGTTGTAGTAATTCTCGGCATGGGCTTCGGCCACCCGCCACAGCTGCCCGCGGCCATCGTAGTGGTCGATGATCGCCGCTTGCCAGGTGTCTTCGTCAAAGTAAAAGTCCCGCTTGGCATACACATGACGCTGGCCGGGCTTGACCGTCGCCACTACATGCCAGACGCGACGCAGTTCATAGCGCGCCAAATCCTGATTGATATGCCCGGCCTGAAGTATGTCGGCGTATTTCAAGTTGGGTGAATCCAGCGCGTAACTGTTCTCGGGGATATACATCTCCTGCTTGCCCACCAGTTGCCAGTCGTAGCGATCCGGGGCGCCGTTGAACATGTCCAGGTTGTCCGAGGTGCGCAGACCGTCGGCGGCGGTACCCGGTGCGTCATAGGCCGCTTGCGGGGCCCGTCGCACGCGGCGCTGGCCGGCATTGTAGAGCCAGGCCTCACGAGGCTCGGCAACCTGGTCGAGGGTCTCGTGGACTAACAGCACGCTGCCCGCCAGACGCGCCGGCGCGGTGACTTCCTGCTTGAAATAGAACAGCACATTGCCCGGATTGGCCGGATCGAAATCCTTCATGCGATCCCGAAAAACCAACTGTTCCTGCAACGACACCGGGCTGAACGAGCCGTTTTGCTGCGGCATGGCCTGAATGATCGAGCGTTTGACGCTGCCACCGCGATAGCGGGTGATATGGTTCCAGATCACTTCGAGGCCGTTCTGCGGCAGCGGGAACGGCACCGCACTGCTGAAATCCTGCAAGCCGTTGCCATCCGCCACCAGCTTGGTTTGCGTGGCGTTGCGGCGGATCGCGGCGAAAATATCGTCCGGCACGGTGGCACCACGATGGGAGGTGTAGACCGGCATCCGATAGCTGCTGGGGTAACGTTTGAACATCGCTATCTGCCCGGGCGACAGCCTGGCCTTGTACTGCTCGACGTTCTGCGCGGTGATGACGAACAGCGGCTTTTCGCTGGCGTACGGATTGCCCAGAAACCCACGATCATCCACCGGCGCAGCCGTCTTGGCCATCGGCGTCCAGGGTCCGATCGTGCCATCGGCATTGCCCGCCCGTTCGGCGCCCATGGGCGTCAGATTGGCGCCCAGGTGCTTGGCCTCGGCGGCGGACACTTCTGCCAACACCTCGGCGGCGAACAGGGTCAGGCCCAGCAGGCCGATCTGTAACAGGACTTTGGTAGCGTTCATCGAATCGAGCCCCCCGGCGCTAGAAGTTCACACCGAAACTCAGTGAAGCGAAGTCCCGATCATCAACCGTGCTGTATTTACCACCAAAGAAATTGGTGTACGACAGGCTCGCCGTGTAGGTGTTCTGGTATTCGGCATCAAGTCCTAGGCTGACGGCCTTGCGCCCTTCCTCGAAGTTGCCCCCCGGGCCCGGCGAATAACCGTTGACGTCGTGGGACCAGGCGATATTGGGCTTGAGGTTGACCCCGGCGATTACGTTGTTGAACTCCCAGATCGCCCGCGCCCGATAGCCCCAGGAGTCGGTGGTGGTGAAACCATCGTTTTCGCAATAGCGGCTGACGCCGTTCTGCCCGGTGCCGGCCAGAGTGCCGGCATTGAGCCGCTGGCAGGTGCCGTTGCCCAGCGGGCCGGGGCCGTAACTCGCGTCGCGGCCGTAACGCAGCTTGGAGGTACTGTCGAGCCCACCGACGTGGGTCCAACCGACTTCGCCCACCAGGGTCAGGCGGTCGGCGCCCATCACCTGGTCGAAGAAATGCGTGAGGCTGGTCTGCACCTGGGTGATTTCCTTGCGGCGATAACCCTGCTGATCGGCGCCTGGCGTGCCGGTCAACTGCGAGACGCCGGGCACTGCCAGGCCGGAATACAGAATATCCGTGGTGTTGATCTGGATCGGTGCATTGGGCCGGTAGCTCACTTCGCCATTCCAGGCCGTGCCCGAAGGCAGCGTGGTAGCGAAACTCAAGCCATACAGGCGAATGTCCTCGGGGTATTCGAGGTAATAATTGGAGTTGGCCGTGACCACCGTCGGCACCAGCGACCGCGCTGCGGCCGGCGACAGCCCGGCCGCCTGCAACGCGCCGGCGCTGGCGTAGGCACTGGCGGGCGCCGCGTGGCCGCTGAACATCGGCAGGCGGCTGTGGTAATTCATGAAGTAGCCGCCGAACTCGGTGTCCAGCGGCTCGTACATATAACGCAGGGCCAGGCCGAACTGGCCACTGTCGCGGGCATCGCGATCGGCGCCGCGATGCACGATCACGCCCTCGTCCGGGGAGCCATAGCTGACCCCTTGCGCGGCCAGGGCCGCCGCCGCAGCAGTGCGCTGCCCAGCCGGCAGCCGCGCCAGCGTGGCGCTCTGGGTGCCGAGCACGCCGAGGTTGTCGTTGCAGCCGCCCGTGATCACATCGGACTGCGAGAAAAACGTTCCGCAGTTGTCATTGACCGTCGACTTCCAGCCAATCTGATAAAAGCCCTCGGCGGTGAGGTTGTCGGTCAGGCTCTGGGACAGGTAGAACATGTTGACCGGGATCAGGCCTTCCTTGATCTCGGCGCCCGGGCGACGGAACGCGGAAACATCGATGGGGTTGATGCTGTTGATGCCACCACCGATGAAGGTGCTCTCGCCCCAGTTGACCACTTGCTTGCCCAGGCGCACGGTGCCCGGCAAATCGCCAATGGCGAAATTGTGGTAGACAAAAGCATCGAGAAACTCGGCGCCCGACGACCGAGCGCTTTGTTCGCGCCCCGAGTCGCTGATATCGGCGAACCGCTGGTTTTCATCCTTGAGCTGGAAGTCGTACCAGTACTTGCCGCGCACGAACAGACCGCTGTCGCCGTACTTCAGCTCGAGGTCGTGCACGCCTTTGAAGATCTTGCTGAAGGCATCACCGGCCTTGTAGTTCAAGCGGCCGTTGTCCGCCGACTGCGATAACCCCAGGCCACCATTGTTGGCGCCGATCAGATGGCGATCAGGGTTTTGCGTCGACCAACTGGTGCCGATCGACAACGAAGAATCGAACTGCCCTTCGACATCGCCGAAGTTGAAGGCAACGCCATAGGCTGGGGCCGCCAGCGAAGAGGCAAAGCCGATGGCCAATGGCAGCCGGGCCAGCTGCCAGAGTGAAGGTGCTGAGGCCATTGGCCCTCTCCCGCGGATAATGTCATTTGGCCAACGTCAAATCGATGACAAGCCCGAAAGCGGGATTGTAACAAGCCGTATGCAGGAAGACAGGTCCTTGATGAATAGTTTTCCGGGCAATCGAGTCCTGCCCTGCACGACTTACAACGATGACAGGAACGGACTGTTATCGGCCTGCCAGGCCAGGACTTCAACCCGGATTCGCTTCTTGTCGAGCTTGCCGACGCTGGTCTTGGGGATCTCGCCAACCACGGCGATCTGGCTGGGGATCGCCCACTTGTTGATCAACCCCAATTCGACGAACGGTAACAAGTGCGCCTTGAGCGACTGCGCATCCAGGGCCTGCCCCTCCCGCGGCACCAGCAATGCGAAGGGCCGCTCACCCCACTGCGCATCCGCCATGCCCACCACAGCCACCTCACGTACGCCAGGGTGGCGGCTGATCAAGTCTTCGAGTTCCAGCGAGGAGACCCACTCGCCGCCGGTCTTGATCACGTCCTTGATGCGATCGCGAATATCGATCACACCCATGCTGTCAAGAGTGGCGACGTCGCCGGTGTGCATCCAGCCGCCGTCCCAGAGCTCGGCGCCTTTCTGCGGCTCGCGCAAATAGCCCATGCTCAACCAGGGCGCGCGCAGCACCAGTTCACCTTGAGTTTCGCCATCGGCCGGGAGGAATTTGCCGTCGCCGTCGACGATGGCCGCATCCACCAGCGGCACCGGCACCCCGGCCTTGATCCGATAGGTGACGCGCAGCTCGTCGGTGCCGGCCTGGAGTTCTTCGTTGAAGTGCGCGCAAGAGATCAGCGGGCAGGTTTCCGACATGCCATACGCGGCGGTCAGTTGAATGCCGCGAGCCTTGGCCGCTTCGTAGAGCCCGCGATTGAGGGCGCTGCCGCCGATGATGATTTTCCAGCCGCCGAAATCGGTGTTTTCGCCGCCCTTGGCGTTAAGCAGCATCTGCAGGATGGTCGGCACACAGTGGGAAAAACTGACCTTCTCCTTGCGCCACAGATTGACCAGCATGTCCGGCTCGTAGCGGCCAGGGTAGACCTGCTTGATACCCAACATGGTCGCCACATACGGGATACCCCAGGCATGCACGTGGAACATCGGCGTGATCGGCATGTAGACGTCATCGGTACCCATCAGCCGCACGCTGTCGATGCTGCCGGTGATAGTCGCCGCCGCGAGGGTATGCAGCACCAACTGGCGATGGGTGAAGTACACCCCTTTGGGATTGCCGGTGGTGCCGGTGGTGTAGAACGTGGTGGCCACCGAGTTTTCGTCGAAATCCGGGAAGTCGTAATGGCTGCTGGCACCCGCCAGGAGTTGCTCGTATTCACCGACCAGATTGGGCAGTTCGGCGGTTTTTTCGCTGCTATCAGTCAGCAGCAGGGTTTTTTCCACGGTGGTCAACTGGCCTGCCAGCGCCTGGTACAGCGGGACGAACTCGCTATTGACCAGCACCAGTTTGTCCTCGGCGTGGTTCATGGTGTAGAGGATCTGCTCTGGCGACAGGCGTACGTTGATGGTGTGGATCACCGCGCCGATCATCGGGATCGCGAACATGCATTCCAGGTAGCGGTGGCTGTCCCACTCCATGACCGCCACGGTATCGCCCGGCTGCACACCGGCGGCGACCAGCACATTGGCCAGGCGCGAGATGCGTTCGGTAAGGGTCGGGTAGCTATAGCGCACCCGATCGCGGTAGACGATTTCGCGGGTTTTCTCGTAGCGGCTGCCCGACAACAGCAGCCGCTTGATCAACAGAGGGAAGGTATAGGCACCGTCAGCGGGTGGAATAACGCGAGTCTGCATCTCGGGAGTCCTTTGGCTAAGTGCGTGAGTCTGATGATTACCCTAGCACTGCATGCCAATTTCGCCCGTAGGACCTGTCTGACAATGGTGTCTGAACCGGCCTCTTCGCGGGCAAGCCTTGCTCCTACAGGTGCGACTCTGGTGCTGTTTGCTCTGTGGGAGCAAAGCTTGCTCGCGAAGAGGCCATCGGCACCAACGCAAATTTAACTGACTCGCTCAATGCATCTCGGTCAGCGCAATCTTCACACCCAGGGCAATCAGCACCGCGCCCATGGTGCGGTCGAACCAGTGGCCCATGCGCGCGAAACCGGCCCGGACCCGCTGCCGGCTGAAGAGCAACGCCACCAGGCAGAACCACGCCGCCGTGGCGACCGCCAGATACACGCCATAGCCGGCCTGCACCGCCAGCGGCGTATGGGAGTTGATCACCACCGTGAACAGCGACAGGAAAAACAGCGTGGCCTTGGGATTCAGGCCGTTGGTCATGAACCCGGCACGATAGGCCGCCCCCGCCGAACGCACGACCGGCAGCGCTGCAACGGTATCGGTGCCTGTCACGGCGGGCTTGGCGCGCAACGCCTTGAAGCCGATGTACAGCAGATAGGCCGCCGCCAGCCACTTGAGCACATTGAACAACACGATGGACTGCGACACGATGAGGCCGATGCCCAGCAACGAATAGCCGACGTGCAGGAAAATCGCCGAGCCCACGCCCAGCGCAGTCCAGGTCCCGGCGCGTCGACCATGGGCCACGCTTTCGCGCACCACCACGGCGAAATCCGGACCGGGGCTGGCCACTGCCAGCAGGTGAATCAGCGCAACGGTCAAAAATTCTGCCCCATACATGCCCATACCTCACGATTCATTCAGAAACAATTCTTGTAGGATGACCCATCACGAACAACCTGTAGCGAGGGAGCTTGCCCCCTCCCTACACGATCATAGAAGCTCCACCACGGATCAGGACAGGTACAGTTGATGAGCAATCTTCGCCGCGCGGTTTTTCTCGACTACAGCACTCTGGATCTGGGCGATCTCGACTTCGCCCCGCTGCATGCAGCCTTCGACGACCTGCAACTGCACGCCAGCACCCCTCCCGAGCAAACCATCGCGCACCTGCAAGGCGCCAGCGTAGCCATCACCAACAAGGCGATGATCGATGCCACTGTGCTCAAGGCCTGCCCCGAACTCAAACTGATCCTGATCGCCGCCACGGGTACCAACAACGTCGATCTGGCCGCAGCCCGCGCCCACGGTGTCAGCGTCAGCAACTGCCAGGGCTACGGCACGCCGTCGGTGGCCCAGCACACCCTGATGCTGCTGCTGGCCTTGGCCACCCGTGTCAGCGACTACCAGAAGGCCATCGCCGAGGGCGCCTGGCAACGCTCCAAGCAGTTCTGCCTGCTGGACTTCCCGATCGTCGAGCTCGAAGGCAAGACCCTCGGGCTGCTTGGCCAAGGCGAACTGGGCAGCGCCGTCGCGCGGCTGGCCGAAGCCTTCGGCATGCGCGTGCTGCCCGGACAGATTCCCGGCCGCCCGGCGCGCCCCGACCGCATGCCGCTCGATGAGTTGCTGGGCCAGGTTGACGCGCTGACCTTGCACTGCCCGCTCAACGAGCATACTCGCAACATGATCGGCGCCCGTGAATTGAACCTGATGAAACCCGGCGCCTTTATCGTCAATACCGCCCGCGGCGGCATCATCGATGAGCAAGCCTTGGCCGATGCCTTGCGCCGCGGCCAACTAGGCGGCGCCGCCACCGATGTACTCAGCGTCGAGCCGCCGGTCAACGGCAACCCGCTGCTGGCCGACGACATCCCGCGCCTGATCATCACCCCGCACAGCGCCTGGGGCAGCCGCGAGGCACGCCAGCGAATCGTCGGGCAGTTGGCCGATAACGCCGGTGGGTTCTTTGCCGGCACGCCGCTGCGCCAGGTGAACTGATAGACTGCCGGACTTTTTTCAGGAGCCATTTCATGGACCCGCGCAGTGAAGTGTTGCTTCGTCAGGCCGATTCTTTTCAGGGTCGCTGGCTGATGGCCGGTCTCCCGGCCGATGACTTGCTGGGGCAACTGCCCCAGGCCTGCGGCTGGAGCTGGCATGCCGGCGACCATGCCGCGCTGGACGCACGCTTCACCGGGCGCAGCCAGTTCGGTACCGAAGCGCCAGACGCCGAGATCGACGGCGCGGTGCTGTTTTTGCCCAAAGCCCGCGATCTGACCCTTTATTTGCTCAACGCCTTGGCCTCGCGCCTGGCTGGCCGCACCTTGTATCTGGTCGGGGAAAAGCGCGGCGGCATCGAGGGCGCCGCCAAGCAACTGCACGCCTTCGGCAAGCCACGCAAGATCGACAGCGCCCGGCATTGCCAGTTGTGGGCGGTGGATATCGAGGTCGCACCGCAGCCGTTGGCCCTTGAAAGCCTGGCGCAGCGTTACGAGCTGGATCTGGCCGACGGCCCGCTGACCGTCATCAGCCTGCCAGGGGTGTTCAGCCACGGCCGTCTGGATCGTGGTACCGCGCTGCTGCTCGATTTCCTCGATGGCTTGCCGACCGGTCATGTACTTGATTTTGGCTGCGGCGCCGGGGTGCTTGGGGCGATGATCAAGCGCCGCTACCCGCAATCCCGGGTCACCCTGCTGGACGTCGACGCCTTCGCCGTGGCCAGTAGCCGTTTGACCCTGGCTGCCAACAGCCTGGAGGGCGAGGTGATTATCGGCGATGGCATCGATGCCGCCCCGCAGCCGCTGGCGGCGATCCTCAGCAATCCGCCGTTCCATACCGGGGTTCACACCGATTATCGGGCGTCGGAGACCATGCTGAAAAAATCCCGCGAGCATTTGCAAAAAGGTGGCGAGCTGCGAATCGTCGCCAATGCCTTTCTGCGCTATCAGCCGCTTATGCAAGAGCACGTCGGCCCCTGCAAGACGCTGCACGAGGGCGGGGGCTTCAAGATCTACAGCGCCATTCGTGGCTGAATCGCTGGCCGCGGAAGGCGCCGGTCTCAGGATTTTTTCGACTGCTGATACAGCGGCATCACCTTGGGGATCGCCGCTTGCAGCGAACTGATGCGATTGGCCGACGCCGGGTGGGTGCTCATGAACTCAGGTGGTGCCGAGCCACTGGCGGCGGCGCCCATCTTGTTCCACAAGGTGATCGCCGCGTTCGGGTCATAACCGGCCCGCGCCGACAGTTCCAGGCCGATGAGGTCCGCTTCGTTTTCATTGCTGCGGCTGTTGGGCAAGGTGAGGCTGTACTGCACCACGGTATCAGCCAACTGCAGACTGTTCTCGCCTAGCCCCAGCAGAGCACCGGCTCCCTGACGCGCCATCTGCACGCCATAGGCCTTGGACATGGCTTCGCGGCCGTGCTCACGCAGGGCGTGGGCGATTTCATGGCCCATTACTGCCGCCAGCTCGTCATCGCTGAGTTTGAGCTGATCGATCAGACCGCTATAGACGATGATCTTGCCGCCGGGCCCGCAATTGGCATTGAGCTCGTCACTTTTGATGACGTTGACCTCCCACTGCCACTGGGCCGCATCGGCGCGCAATTTGGGCGCCTGGGCGATCAAGCGATCGGCGATCACCTGCACGCGCTTGGCATCGGCGGTGTCTTTTTCGAGCACGCCTTTACTGCTCGCCTCACCGACTGTTTCCTTGTAGGACTGGGCGTACATCTGGTTGACCTGATCGGTCGACAACATGCTGAACATGTACTGTTTGCGCTCGGCACCCACGGCGTCGCCATGGGTGGTGTTGACCGCCTGGCAGCCCGCCAGGGCAATGGCGGCCGACAATGTAACTAAAACCTTACGCATGGCACTCTCCCTGAAAATTGACCGATATCCTAGGATGGCCGGGCCTTGGATGCCAGTTTTCAGATAGAAAATCAACCGAATGTGTCAGCCCTGATACAGGCGCGTTCGGCGGCGCAGAGACCATTCCCGACGACACCCATGCCAGAAGCTGCGTGCCTCAAGCTGGCGTCAGACACTCCGGTGCATTGAGCTTGGGATCGTTGATCAGATTGGCCAGCGGCCGTTCGCGCAACGGCTGCTGCGGGCTGGCCAGCAACGAATGGAGCACGGCCACGGGTGTTGTGGGATCGAGCCAGGCGGCTTGCCCCGCCGCGTCGAGCAGCAACGGCCGACGCTGGCTGGCGGCCGCTTGAGTGACCACCGCCGTACTCAGCCAGGTATGCCCTTCAACCGGATAAGCCTCCCACACGGCCGCGAAAAACAGCGACGAGCCCTCCCCCGGCGTCAGCCAGAACGGTTGCTTGCGCAGCGTACCGCGCCATTCGTAAAAGCCGTTGGCCGGGATCAAGCAGCGGCGCAAGCGAAACGCATCGCGAAACATCGGCTGCTCGGCCAGGGTTTCAGCCCGGGCGTGGGCGGGGGTACGCGACAGATCGGTCAGCCATGGCGGTGTCAGGCCCCAGCGCGCCCGCACCAGTTCGCGCCCTTCACCGACAACACGCTGGATCAGCACGTTGTCGCCTGGAGAAATATTCCACTGCGCTTGCTGGTCGGCAGGGAACCCCGGCAGCGCAGCGAACGACGGCGACCAGCGAAAAAGGGCAAAACGTCCACACATGGCTAAACACAACTCTTGGCAAAGGGTGCCATCGGCACAGGCAGGCTCAACACAGCAGCTCGCCCGCGTAGTTCTCGGGCTCATCGCCCAGGACCGGCAGGGCACTAGTGTACTCGGCGATGAGTTGGCGTGCGTAGTCGGCCTGGTCATTGTCGACCATCATGCCCAGCAAGCCCATGGCGGGCAACTCGCCCATGCCGCCCACCAGATCACGCCCGGCCAGGTGGGCGGTAATGCCCTCACTGGCGAGCATCGACAGGAGCATCTCGGCTTCAATCAGGTTGGCGGGTTCGTAGATGCGCTGCATCACTCGTTCTCGCTGTAGACGTCGAGTTGCCATTCCTGGCCATCGGTCTGCAGGACGAAATTGATCGGCCGGCAGCACACCGGGCAATCCTCGATGTACTGCTGGTCGCCACCGGAGAGGTCCAGTACCGCCTCGGCCGGCTCGCCGCAATAAGGGCAATCATAGGGTTGGGTTTCGAGCATCGGGGCCTCGTTGATCAGTTATGCGTATAATCGGCGGTCTGCTGCAGGGTCAGTCGTGCCACCGAGAGCGTATCGCCCGGTGTTCGAGCCCTGCCTAATTACATTAGCCGTTTCCAACAAGAGAGCATGATGGGCGAATTCGATGCCATCCGACCGTACGACGATAGCGAAGTCGCAGCTGTTCTGAAGCGTCTGCTCAGTGACCAGGCGTTTCTCGATATCCTCGTTCATTTCCGTTTCCCTAAATTTGCCGGTGCCCTGGGCTGGTTGCTCAAGCCCATGATCGCCAAGAAGCTGCGCCGTGAGTTCGCCGGCATCGACAGCGTCGCCACCTTGCAGGACAAGGTCGAGTTCTACGTCGACCACACCATCGATCGCGCCACAGACGGTGTGACTTACACCGGCGTCGAGCAGTTCAAGTCCGGTAGCGCCTATCTGTTTTTCGCCAACCACCGCGACATCGTCATGGACCCGGCCTTCGTCAACTATGCCGTTTACCATGCCGGCTTGCCGACCCCGCGTATCGCAATTGGCGACAACCTCCTGCAAAAGCCTTTCGTCAGCGATCTGATGCGCCTGAACAAGAGCTTTATCGTGCACCGCTCGATCATCGGCCGGCGCGAGAAACTCGCGGCGTACCAGTTGCTGTCGGCGTACATCAACCACTCGATACGCACCGACATCGCTTCGATCTGGATCGCCCAGGCCGAAGGCCGCGCGAAGGACGGGGACGACCGTACCGAATCGGCGATCCTGAAAATGTTCCACATGAGCCGCAAGGAAGAGCCGTTCGGTGAAGTCATTCAGTCGCTGAATCTGACCCCTGTGTCGATCAGCTACGAATACGATCCTTGCGACCAGGCCAAGGCCCGCGAGTTGTATATCCGTGCCACCACTGGCAGTTATATCAAGGCGCCGGGCGAGGATGACGTCAGCATTGCCCTGGGCATCACTGGCTACAAGGGCCGCGTGCACGTGAACTTCGCCGCGCCGATCAGCGAGTCGTTCGAGGACACCAAACTGTTGGCCGTCGAGATCGATCGGCAGATCCTGGGCGGTTACCGGTTGTTCCCGGTGCACTACCTGGCCTACGCACAGTGGGCCGACGCCGATCCGGCGCTGCAGGTGCCTGCCGCCAGCACGCTGTTCCCTGCCGATGAACTGGAGCGCGCCAAAGCCGAATGGCAGCGCCGCCTGGACGCCTGCCCGGTTGAGCAGCGGCCCTACCTGGTGCTGCAATACGCCACGCCGGTGCGCAATCAGTATCGGGTCAAGGCGGGTATTCCCCTTTGATTCCAGGGTAACCTCAAGGGCCTCTTCGCGAGCAAGCTTTGCTCCCACATATGTACACCTGTGGGGGCAAGGCTTGCTCGCGAAGAGGCCAGCAGCATCACCGCAAAACATCACCGCGCCGCTAAATCCCCCTGTCACACGCTCGTCATTCAAACAAGCCATGCTGCTGCACCGAATCGAACCGGATTGCCACGGAGCTTGTCATGCTGCACGCCCAGAACCAGGATCGCCTCTACCTGATCGCCCCCAGCGATGAGCAGGAAGCGCTGATCGATGCCCTCGCCTTCAACGTGCAAGACCGCCACTGGCTGGTCTATTGCGCCTTGGGCGGCCATCAGCATGAGGACTGGCCGGAGCTGGATGCGGGCACCGGCATCAGCTTGCTGGACTTCTCCGTCGAGGCGGCCTGAGCCCTGTACGGGCTGCCGCGAGGCCACAGGCGCCCACTAAAAAGCCCGCCCCATCGATGAGATGGCGGTGGGCTTTTTTACGTCAGGCGCTTACTGAGACAGCTTCTGGCCGATGGTCGGGTCCTGGAACAGGCGGGTCAGGGCATCGCTCAACACATCGCCGACCAGCTTGGTGTTGGTTTCCTGATTGGGCGCCATGCCGAAACGCTGGTTCAACGACGCGGCGTAACGGCCGCTGTAGCTGCCGCCCGAGTTGCGCACATCGGCGCGGAAATTGGCGCTGATGGTGGCTTCGGTCACGTACATGCCCTCTTTAGGCGACTGGTACTTGAGATCCGTCAGGGTAACGGTCAACTCCGGGCCACTGCTGCTCGGGGTGAAGCCCAGCAAACGCACGGCGGCTTCGGTTTGCGCCTGCAACTTGGGCACGATGTCGTTGGCGTTTACGGTCACGGCGCTGGTTTCAGGGTAAAGGCCGCCGCGAGTGCCGAGGGTCGGCGAAGCTCGGCCATCGACGACGCGAACCATCACTGGCTGGCCATGACCGACCGCCGCCAGTTGCGCGGTTACGCGAGGTTGCGGGCTGAGTTGCTGCGGGCTGTTGGCACAACCGGCCAGGGTCAGGGTGGTCACTGCGATCAAACCGAACAACAGGCGTTGCAACATGCTCAAGTCTCCAGGGTTAGGCACTAGCGCCGCAGTATAGCGGGCGCGACCGCCGCGCGGTACAGCCTCGATTCCTAGACCCTGGTTACCGCTGGCGGTTCCTGTCATAGGGCTGTAACCCGCGCACACCGTGGGTCTCGCTGGCCCCTGATGTGGCCAAGCAATAAAAGTCCATAAATCAGGACAAATGCGCCGCGTTCGCCGTTATAATCTCCCCCCGATTATAAGGACGTCTCCTGATCGGGCCTCGCAGCACCGCCAATGCTCAGCATTTGCCCCCTCGCACCGCCCACAGAGAGCCGCCCACAAGGGTCAAGCATTACAGTGTGCCTGCCTGTTCGGTACTCTTGCCTTGATCCCAGGGTGCGCCACACGCTGCACGGCGAACCTTTTTTTGAGGTTCACGACTCCAAAAGAGCGTGAAAAACACGGGTTTTCACAACTTCACAAGAGTGTGGCGAGCAAAATGAACAATATTGCATCAGCAAATGCACCGTTACTCCGTCCATCGTGCCTCGGCCCCGAGTCGCAAGCACAGGCCCAAATGAACCGACAAGGCAGCTCCTGTTCACAACAAGAGTGACGCATCGAGTGTTTTCGGCCGTCTCGACCAATGGTCGAATTGCCTGCCGCGCGCTGACGTGAGTTCATACTCACTCTGGCCGGACAGCAGACGCCCGCCGACGCTGCAAGGATTTTGCTACGAATCGGACATGGGCTGTCCCGAATCAGGATCCCATGTTGTCAATTTGGTGCTGAAGATTTTGGAGACGCGTTAATGGCGCAGAATGAAGCAGTCGATGCAGTACTGGTAGGCGCGGGCATCATGAGTGCCACCCTGGCCGTACTGCTCAAAGAGCTTGATCCGACCCTGCGACTGGAAGTCGTCGAGCTGATGGATTCCGGAGCCGCCGAGAGTTCCAACCCCTGGAACAACGCCGGTACCGGCCACGCGGGACTGTGCGAGCTGAACTACACGCCGCAGGCTGCCGACGGTTCGATCGACATCAAAAAAGCCGTGCACATCAACACCCAGTTTGAGGTGTCCAAGCAGTTCTGGGCCTACCTCACGCAAAAGAGCACCTTCGGCTCTGCCAAGTCGTTCATCAGCCCTGTCCCGCACCTGAGCTACGTCGAAGGCGACAAGGGCGTGGCCTACCTGAAAAAACGCTTCGAGGCGCTCAAGCCGCATCACGCCTTCGCCAGCATGGTGTACACCGAAGACAAAACACTGATGAATGAGTGGATGCCGTTGATGATGCCCGGCCGCCCGGCTGACCAGCACATCGCCGCCACCCGCGTCGAAAAAGGCACCGACGTCAACTTCGGCGCCCTGACCAACAAGCTGCTCGGCCACCTGGCCAGCGCGGCCGATGCCCAGGTCAAGTACTCCAAGCGCGTCACCGGCCTGCGTCGTAACGGCAGCGGCTGGACCGTCGACATCAAGGACGTCAACAGCGGCACTACCCGCCAGCTGGATGCACGCTTTGTCTTCCTGGGCGCTGGTGGCGCGGCATTGCCGCTGCTGCAGGCTTCGGGTATCGAAGAAGGCAAAGGCTTCGGCGGCTTCCCGGTCAGCGGCCAGTGGCTGCGTTGCGACAACCCGGAAATCGTCAAGCAGCATCAGGCCAAGGTCTACAGCCAGGCCGCGGTGGGCTCGCCGCCGATGTCGGTGCCGCATCTGGACACCCGTGTGGTCGATGGCAAGAAATCCCTGCTGTTCGGGCCTTACGCCGGCTTCACCACCAAGTTCCTCAAGCACGGTTCGCTCCTCGACCTGCCCAAGTCGGTACGTGCCGGCAACCTCGGCCCGATGCTGGCCGTGGCCCGCGACAACATGGACCTGACCAAGTACCTGATCAGCGAAGTGATGCAGTCCATGGAGCAACGCCTGGAATCGCTGCGGCGCTTCTACCCCGGCGCGCGGGCTGAAGACTGGCGCCTGGAAGTGGCCGGTCAGCGCGTGCAGATCATCAAGAAGGATGCCAAGAAGGGCGGCGTGCTGCAGTTCGGTACCGAGCTGGTGTCGGCGGCCGATGGCACCTTGGCTGCGTTGCTGGGGGCCTCTCCGGGCGCATCTGTCACGGTGTCGATCATGCTGGAGCTGATCGAGCGTTGCTTCCCCGAGCAGTACAGGTCCGAAGCCTGGACGGCCAAGCTCAAGGAAATCTTCCCGGCGCGGGAAAAGGCCCTTGAAAGCGATGCCGAGCTGTACAACCGGGTCAGTGCGCAGAGCAATGCGCGATTGGAGCTGGTCGAGGCGACGCCAGAGCCGGTCGTTTCATCGATCTAACGCTGCCGACGCTGATGGGCTGGTAGTACCGGCCCCTTCGCGAGCAAGCTCTGCTCCCACAGTGTCACAAGCCTGTGGGAGCAAGGCTTGCCCGCGAAGAAGATCGTGAGAGCGCCATCTGTGCTCGATCAGCCGCGGGCTTTTTCGATCAACTCGATGTATTCCGACGCGTTGCGTTGATCCTTGATCAGCTCGATGAAGGTAAGGCCGTGCTCGTCCTTGCCATCCAGGTCAAGGCCGGCTTCGCGGAAAAACACCAGGAAACGCTCGAAATCATCCACCCGCAGGCCGCGGTATGCCTTGATCAGCTTGTGCAACGAAGGCGAGGTGGCATCGACGGGTTCGAACTCCAGAAACAGCTTGATTTGCCCATCGCCAATCTCGTCACCAATCAGTTGCTTCTTGTCTTTACGCATTGCCGACTCCAACTTGCTGTCACGGTCATTTCACGGGGCACGCAGTTTATACCTGCCCGCGTCCCACACTCAACGCGCGCGTGGGCCGCCAATGGTGTGCAGGTCGGCCCAGATGTGGCCGTTGGCGTAGGTGAGGAACTGCACATAAACGGTTTCATTGCGCAGCATGTCGACCAGGCTGCGGTACATCGACAACGGGTAGTTGAGGGTGAGGGTCTTGGTGTCGTCGTCGAACGCCGGCTTTTTCAGGCTTTTGCTTTCGCCGTCGAATGTTATCAGCACCTGATTGAGCGTCGCCGTCTTGGTCAGGGATTTGCCCTTCAAGCGCAGAAACAGCGGCGCCGTGACCGGGATCGGCTGCTGATTGGACAGCCGTTCGTTGCCCGCGACGATGGAATATTCAGTGACCTGCAATAATTGCTGTTGCTCGGGCTCGCCCTCACGCAACGACAGGTCATCAGGGGGCAAGTACTGGGAATGCAGTGGGGCGGCAGCCAGGGGCAGGCTGACGAGAACAGCGAGGGCGGTAACGGCAAGGCGCATGGCAGGCTCCAGATCGGCAGGCCTGCACTTTAGCACGGTGATGGCAGTGGATACCGCGCTGCCACTTGGGACTCTGTAGCGAGGGTGCAAGCGCCCTCGCCACAGTGCACGGATCAAATCAGGTTTACAGACCCTTCACCGCGTAAATACCGGCTGCATTACGCCAGTAACCCTTGTAATCCATGCCGTAACCGAAGATGAATCGATCGATGCAGGTGAGGCCGACGTAATCCGCCTTGAGATCAGGGCTGGCCTTGCGATCGTGCAGTTTGTCGATCAGCACGGCGGTGTGCACCGCACGGGCGCCGGCATGCTTGCAGAAATCGATGATGGCGCTGAGGGTGTGCCCTTCATCGAGGATGTCATCGATGATCAGTACATCGCGGTCGATGAACGAGATTTCCGGCTTGGCCTTCCAGAACAGATCACCACCGCGCGTCTCGTTGCGATAGCGGGTGGCGTGCAGGTACGAAGCCTCCAGCGGGAAATTCAGATGGGTCAGCAGCTTGCCGGCGAAAATCAACCCGCCGTTCATGACGCAGAACACCACCGGATTGGTGTCGGCCAGTTCGCTGCAGATGTGCGCGCCGACACGGGCGATGGCCGCCTCGAGTTCGGCTTCGCTGTACAGGCAATCGGCCTCGCGCATGACTTGACGGATGTGCTCGAGATCAGCGGACATGGCGCTCTCCTGGGGGGTGGCGGAATAAAAGCGGGCAAAGGTACGCACCCGCTTCGATCAGATCAAGCTTTTCTGGACTAACGTCCTATGTGCTCACAGACACATGATGTCGAATAGATTAATCTAGCCCGCATTTTTCTGACCGTTCAGGGAGTTTTTCATATGTCCATTCGCGAAATCCGCCATCCGCTGATCCGCCACAAAATCGGCTTGATGCGCCGCGCCGACATCAGCACCAAGAATTTCCGCGAACTCGCTCAGGAAGTCGGCGCTCTGCTGACCTACGAAGCGACCAAAGACCTGCCCCTGGAAACCTACAACATCGAAGGCTGGGCCGGTACCGTCGAGGTCGAGAAGATCGCCGGCAAGAAAATCACCGTAGTGCCCATCCTGCGAGCCGGCATCGGCATGCTCGACGGCGTGCTCAGCCTGATCCCGGGTGCCAAGGTGAGTGCCGTGGGCATCGCCCGCAACGAGCAGACCCTCCAAGCCCATACCTATCTGGAAAAACTGGTGCCCGAGATCAACGAGCGCCTGGCGATGATTATCGACCCGATGCTGGCCACCGGTGGCTCCATGGTCGCCACCATCGATCTGCTGAAGAAAGCCGGCTGCCAGGACATTCGCGCCATGGTTCTGGTCGCAGCGCCAGAAGGCATCGCCGCAGTGGAAAAAGCCCACCCCGACGTACAGATCTACACCGCCTCGATCGACGAGAGGCTCAACGAGCAGGGCTATATCATCCCCGGCCTGGGCGATGCCGGCGACAAGATTTTCGGCACCAAGCAGAAGGACGGCTAAACATGCAGGACGAGTTCAACGACCCGCTGTGGCGCCAGGTTCTGTCTGGCGCGCAGATGCTGTTCGTGGCCTTCGGCGCGCTGGTGCTGATGCCGCTGATTACCGGGTTGGATCCCAACGTGGCGCTGTTCACCGCCGGCCTGGGCACGCTGCTGTTCCAGATAGTCACAGGGCGGCAGGTGCCGGTATTCCTGGCGTCGAGCTTTGCCTTCATCACCCCGATCATTCTTGCCAAGGGCCAGTTCGGCCTGGCCGAGACCATGGGTGGGGTGATGGCGGCAGGCTTTGTCTACACCTTCCTGGGCCTGGCGGTAAAAATCAAAGGCACCGGTTTCATCGACCGTCTGCTGCCGCCGGTGGTGATCGGCCCGGTGATCATTTCCATTGGCCTGGCCATGGCCCCCATCGCCGCCAACATGGCGATGGGCAAGGCCGGCGATGGCAGCGAACTGATCCCCTACAGCACCGCCATGCTGATTTCCATGCCGGCGCTGCTGACCACACTGCTGGTGGCGGTGTTCGGCAAAGGCATCTTCCGCCTGGTGCCGATCATCTCCGGCGTGCTGGTGGGTTTTGCCCTGGCATTCTGGTTTGACGTGGTCGACACCGCGAAGATCGCCGCCGCACCCTGGCTGGCGATACCGCACTTCACCGCACCAGCGTTCAACTGGCAGGCGATTCTGTTCATCGTGCCGGTGGCCTTGGCGCCAGCCATCGAGCACATCGGCGGGGTGATCGCGGTGGGTAGCGTGACCGGCCGCGACTATCTGAAAAAACCGGGATTGCACCGCACGTTGCTGGGTGATGGCATCGCCACCACAGCCGCCGGACTCTTCGGTGGACCGCCCAACACCACCTACGCGGAAGTCACCGGCGCGGTGATGCTGACCAAGAACTACAACCCCAAGATCATGACCTGGGCGGCGGTGTTCGCCATCAGCCTGGCGTTCATCGGCAAGTTCGGCGCGCTGCTGCAGAGCATTCCGGTGCCGGTGATGGGCGGGATTCTGTGCCTTTTGTTCGGCTCGATCGCCGCCGTGGGGATGAACACCCTGATCCGCCACAAGATCGACCTGGGCGAGGCATGCAATCTGGTGATCGTCTCGGTCACGCTGGTGTTCGGCATTGGCGGCGTGCTGGTGGGTACCGGCACGGGCCCGGGCGACTTTGGCCTCAAGGGCATCGCCCTGTGCGCGGTGGTGGCGATTGCGTTGAATCTGCTGCTGCCCGGTGGCGGCGAGTGGAAGAAGAACGTCGTGGATTGAGGTCGAGCTCAAGGGCCCTTTCGCGGGCAAGCCTTGCTCCCACAGGTATCTGCTTACTTTATGGGAGCAAGGCTTGCCAGCGAAAGGGCCGGCAGCCTCACCATCATTCCATCAGGCCCGCTCGCACAATCCAGTCAACGCCTGCGCCCACTGCGCGCCATCATTGAGGCACGGCACCAGCACCAGTTCCTCGCCCCCCGCCTCGATGAAAGTCTCGCGGCCACGGTCGCCGATTTCCTCGAGCGTCTCGATGCAATCGGCGACGAACGCCGGACACATCACCAGGATCTTCTTCGCCCCACCCTTCGCCAACGCTTCCAGGCGCGCTTCGGTGTACGGCTCGATCCACTTGTCGCGCCCCAGGCGTGACTGGAAGGCCACCGACCACTTGTCCGCCGGCAACCCGAGGCGCTGCGCCACTGACCGCGCGGCATGCATACATTGGGCGCGATAGCAGACGGCTAATGTCTGCGGCGACGCCTTCATGCAGCAATCACCATCGGCCAGACAGTGACGTGGCTCATCTTTGGGCAGCAACTTCTTGATGTGCCGCTCGGGCAGGCCGTGAAAACTCAGCAGCAAGTGATCGTAATCCTGTTCGACGTACGGGCGCACGCTCTCGGCCAGCGCGTCCAGATACTCCGGCTGATCGTAAAACGGCTTGAGCACCGCGAACTCGATGGGCAAGCGATCATCGGCCACCACACGCCGCGCCTCTTCGATCACCGTGGTCACCGTGCTGTCGGCGAACTGCGGATACAGCGGCGCCAGGGTCACCTTGCGCACGCCTTGCGCTGCCAGCTTGCCGAGCACCGACTGCAGTGATGGCTGGCCATAGCGCATGGCGATCTCCACCGGGCCATGGGCCCACAATGGCTCGACCTGAGTACGCAGGCGCCGGGTCAGCTCGACCAGCGGCGAACCTTCCTCCCACCAGATCGAGGCATAGGCATGCGCCGACTGCTCGGGGCGCTTGATCAGGATCAGCGACACCAGCAGACGGCGAATCGGCCACGGCAGGTCGATGACATAAGGGTCCATGAGAAATTGGTTGAGGTAACTTCGTACGTCGGCCACTGAAGTCGAGGCTGGAGAGCCCAGATTGACCAACAGCAAGGCATGATCAGTCATGCGGCATCCTATGTCAGAGGCGCCCGGACAGATCGTCCAGGGCCGGTTGCAGATCGGTGAAACGGAAGGTGAAGCCGGCTTCTTGCAACCGCGCCGGGCGCGCCCGCTGCCCGCCCAACAGCAGCCCGGCCATTTCTCCCAGGCCGATGCGCAACAGCGGTGCCGGCAGCGGCAGGAAAGCAGGCCGGTGCAGAGCCTTGCCCAGGCGTTTGGCGAACTCGCGGTTACGCACGGGGTTGGGCGCGCAGGCATTATAGGGGCCCTGGGCATCTTGCTGATGCAGGAGAAAATCTATCAAGGCGATTTGGTCGTCGATGTGCACCCAGGGCATCCACTGCCGACCATCACCGATAGGGCCACCCAGGCCCAGCTTGAAGGGCAGCGCCAGGCGCTTGAGGAATCCGCCTTCACTGGACAGCACCAGGCCGGTGCGCACCAGTACCACGCGCAGGCCAAGGTTGCTGGCGCGTTCGGCAGTTTCTTCCCAGGCGATACAGAGCTGGCTGGCGAAATCTTCTTTGACGGGGGTCGAGGCTTCGGTGATTTCACGCTCGCCTGCATCACCGTACCAGCCAACCGCCGAGCCGCTGATGAGTACCGCCGGTCGATGCCCGCGATCCTGCAGCCACTCCAGCAGTTTTTCGGTCAGGGCGATGCGACTGGCCCATAAAAAGGCGCGGCGCTTGCCGGTCCAGGGTCGATCCGCGATCGGGGCGCCGGCCAGATTGATCACCGCATCGACAGGCTCTGCGCCGAGCTCGTCGAGGCGCTCGATACCCCGCACGCCCTCACCGCAGAGGCGCCGTACACGCGCCGGATCACGGCTCCACACTGTCAATTGGTGGCCCGCTGCCAACCAATGCCGGCACAGGGCCCGACCAATCAAACCGGTACCGCCCGTCAGCAATATATGCATGTGACCTTCCTTTGTGTGGCGTTGGATCAACGTCGCTAGTCTATTTTTATTAGGTAAAGGCACTTAAGTATTGCGCCGCCCCTCAGATAAACAATAGAGCAACCGACAAAACGGCGTACAGTCAAGTTGTACCGGAAAACGCCATTGTACAGGTTTGTTCTTGAGCGTAGTCTGTGCTTTAGAGAAGTTACGAGGCCACTATGACTGTACCTATCGCAATCATCGGCACCGGTATCGCCGGACTCTCCGCCGCCCAGGCATTGATTCAGGCCGGGCACGCCGTGCACCTGTTCGACAAAAGCAAAGGCCCGGGTGGGCGCATGTCGAGCAAGCGCAGCGAGGCCGGCTCCCTCGATCTGGGTGCCCAATATTTCACTGCCCGCGACCGTCGTTTCGTGTCCCAGGTCCAGCAATGGCAAGCCCAGGGCTGGGTCCAGGAATGGACGCCGCACCTCTACAATGCCAACGCTGGCGTGTTGAGCCCTTCACCTGACGAGCAAACCCGCTGGGTCGGCACGCCGCGCATGGGCGCCATCGGCCGCGCTGAGCTTGGCGACATGGCTGCGGTATTTTCCTGCCGCATCACCGAAGTGTTCCGTGGCAAACAGTACTGGCATCTGCTCGACGCCGAAGGCGCCAGCCATGGGCCGTTCAGCCATGTGATCTGCGCGGTGCCGGCACCGCAGGCGACCGCACTGCTGGCGACTGTCCCCAAGCTTGCCGCCGTCGCTGCCGGGGTCAAGATGGATCCGACCTGGGCCGTGGCGCTGGGCTTCGAGCACCCGCTGGACACCCCGATGCAAGGCTGCTTCGTGCAGGACAGCCCCCTCGACTGGCTGGCCTGCAATCGGAGCAAACCGGGGCGCGAAGCGGCGCTCGACACTTGGGTGCTGCATGCCAGCAGCGAGTGGAGCCGCCAGCACATCGACCTCTCCAAAGATGCAGTGATCGAGCATTTGCACGGTGCCTTCGCCGAACTGCTCAGTTGTCCAGTGCCTGCACCGACCTTCAGCCTGGCGCATCGCTGGCTCTATGCCCGGCCATCGAGCAATCACGAATGGGGGGCGCTGGCGGATGCCGACCTGGGCATCTATGTCTGTGGTGACTGGTGCCTGTCAGGCCGTGTCGAGGGTGCCTGGCTGAGCGGTCAGGAAGCGGCTCGCAAACTGATCAGTGCGCTCAATGCATAAGCCTGTCGACGCGCCTCGTCGCCTCAATCCACGCAAGCTGCTGCTGTCGAAATGGACGGCGGCACAGCCGCGCAACAAGGAAAAACACTTCCTGGTGACTGAACTGCTGCTCGATGACGACGAGCAGACGGTGATCGGCGTGGCACTGCAGGCGGTCATGACCGGCAATGTTCAGCAACTGCCCTGGCAGGTGTTGCAGGATGCCGAGCTGTGGCGCATCGGCTGGAAATGATGCGGCGCTGCTGATGCTCTGTTCGCGAGCAAGCTTTGCCCACCCGCAGCACACCCGTGAGAGCAAAGCTTGCTCGCGAAGGGACCAGGGCAGACACCACCGCAACGCCAGATTCTCCGCCGCCAACTCTTGTACAAAAAAATTGACTTGTAGACATCCGAATCTATGATGAAACTAGTTGTACAGCGATTGTGACCTGTACAAGTTTTTTTAGAGGTTCGCCATGTCCGCCACGCTCAGCAGCAAGCCGCGCATTGCCATCAGTGCATGCCTCATGGGGGCCGAAGTTCGTTACAACGGCGGTCACAAGGAATCGCGGCTGTGCAGCCGCACCCTCAGCGAACACTTCGAGTTCGTGCAGGTGTGCCCTGAAGTCGCCATCGGCCTCGGCACCCCGCGCGAACCTATTCGCCTGGTGGGTGAAAGCCATGCGCCGCAGGCCGTCGGCACGGTCAACCGGGCGCTGAACGTCACCCGCCAACTGGCCGAGTATGGCGAGCAGATGGCCGCCGAACTGCACGACATCAGCGGCTATATCTTCATGCACAAGTCGCCCTCGTGCGGTATGGAGCGGGTCAAGGTCTACCGCGAAAACGGTGCCCCCCAGCAAGAAGGCGGACGCGGTATCTATGCCGCCGCCTTCTGCGCCCGGCACCCCGACCTGCCGATCGAAGAAGACGGGCGCCTGTGCGATCCGGTGCTGCGCGAAAACTTCATCACCCGCGTCTACGCCTACGCCGATTGGCAAGCGTTGTTGGCTCAAGGCCTGAGCCGCCGCGGACTGATGGAGTTTCACGCGCGCTACAAATATCAGCTGATGGCCACCCACCCCTTGCAGTACAAAGCCATCGGCAAAATGCTCGGTTCCATGGGCCGCAGCGATGCCAGCGAGATCGGCCCGCGTTACTTCAGCGCACTGATGGCCGCCCTCACCCGCTGTGCCACCCGCGGTACCCATACCAACGTGCTGCTGCACCTGAGCGGTTACCTGCGCGGGGCCATCGACAGCGCCGACAAGCGTGAACTGCGCCAGTTGATCGATCAGTACCGCGCTGGCGTGGTGCCGCTGGTGGTGCCGCTGACCCTGCTCAAACATCTGTTCCGCTTGCACCCCGATCCCTATGTGAGCCAGCAGGTCTACCTGCAGCCGCATCCGGAAAACCTTAGTCTGCGAAATGCGATCTGAACCATGAGCCGCTCCCCCCCTGTCACCGTCTCGGCCGAAACTCCCACCCCCTATCAACAAGCCCTCGCCGATGGATGGTTGCCGATTCGCGAGGTGGCGCGCCTTACCGGCGTCAACGCCGTGACCCTGCGCGCCTGGGAGCGTCGCTATGGTTTGGTGGTGCCGCAACGCACCGCAAAAGGCCATCGGCTCTACACACCGGCCCATGTGCAGCGGGTGCAGACCATCCTCACCTGGCTGGCCCGCGGGGTCGCCGTCAGCCAGGTCAAGCAACTGCTCGACGCGCCAGCCCAGCGCATCGACGCCCAGACCGAAAACGACTGGCAGCCATTGCGCCGCGCCTTGCTGCAAGCCATCAGCGAACTGGCCGAACGCAAGGTCGATGAAACCTTTAACCGCGTAATGGCCCTGTACCCACCCAGCACTCTGTACGAGCACCTGCTGCATCCACTGCTCAAGGACCTCGACCAGCGCTGGCAAGGCCAGTTTGGCGCGCAGATGGAGCGCACGTTTTTCTGCTCGTGGCTGCGCAGCAAATTTGGCGCACGCATCTACCACAACAATCGCCAGCTCAGCGGCGCCCCGCTCCTGTTGATCAATCAATCGGACGTGCCGATGGAGCCGCAATTGTGGCTCGCAGCCTGGCTGATCAGCAGCGCCGACTGTCCGGTGGAAGTCTTCGACTGGCCGCTGCCGCCCGGCGAACTGGCGCTGGCCATCGAGCGCCTGGGGGCCCGCGCGGTGCTGATGTACTCGAGCCGCGCCCTTAATCTCAACACCCTGCCGCGCCTGCTGCAGGGCTGTCATTGCAAAAAACTCATTGTCGGGCCGGCCGTGGTGATCCACCGCGCCGAATTGCTCGTACAAGCCCAGGAGATCGCAAACTTGTACTTGATCGATGACCCTCTCGCCGCTCAGCAGTGCCTGCAGCAACTGGGCCTTTTGCAAGGCTACGAATCATGAGCGGCGAAGCATGAACGACAACCATAACGAGACACTCATGCAACTGATCTGGTTGCGCAGCGACCTGCGTATTCACGACAACACCGCCCTGCATCAGGCCTGCCGCAAGGGGCCGACGGTGGCCGTGTATCTGATCAGCCCGCAGCAGTGGCAGGCTCACGACGACGCTCCGTGCAAGGTCGATTTCTGGCTGCGCAACCTGCAGGCGCTCAGCGCGTCACTGGGCGAATTGCGCATCCCTCTGTTGATACGCCAGGCCAATCATTGGGATCAGGCACCCAAGGTGCTGCTTGACCTGTGCCAGGAGCTGCAGATCCAGACGGTGCATTGCAACGACGAATATGGCATCAACGAAACCCGCCGGGACCAGGCCGTGCAGCAGACGCTGGATAAAGCCGGCATCGGCTTCGAGAGCTACCTGGATCAACTGCTGCTGCAACCTGGCAGCGTGCTGACCAAAAGCGGCGGTTATTTCCAGGTCTTCACTCAGTTCAAGAAGGTCTGCTACAACCGCTTGCGGGCATCGTTGCCAGCGGTGCTGCCGCGCCCCGGCAAACAGGCGGCGTTGCCCCTCGACAGCGATCCGATCCCCACGCAGGTCAGCGGCTTTGCCACGCCACCCCAGGACGTGCAGCAACTCTGGCCCGCTGGCGAAGACGAAGCCAAGCGACGCCTGGACAACTTCGTCGATCAGCAGATCGACCACTATCTGGACGAGCGCGACCTGCCGGCCAGACCGGGCACCAGTCAGCTGGGCGCCTACCTGGCGGCGGGCGTCATCTCACCCCGCCAGTGCCTGCAAGCTGCCCTCAACAGCAACAGGGGCGAGTTCGAAAGCGGCAGCCAGGGCGCGATCACCTGGATCAACGAGCTGCTGTGGCGCGAGTTCTATAAACATATTCTGGTGGGCTACCCGCGGGTCTCGCGCCACCGCGCCTTCAAGGCCGATACCGAAGCGCTGCCCTGGCGCAATGCACCTGAAGACCTGCAAGCCTGGAAAGAAGGTCGCACCGGCATCCCGATCGTCGATGCCGCGATGCGGCAGCTGGTCACGACCGGTTGGATGCACAACCGCCTGCGCATGATCACCGCCATGTTCCTGACCAAGAATCTGTTGATCGACTGGCGCGAAGGCGAGCGGTTCTTCATGCAGCACCTGATCGACGGGGACCTGGCGGCCAACAACGGCGGCTGGCAGTGGAGCGCCTCGACGGGGACCGATTCGGTGCCCTACTTCCGCATCTTCAATCCGGTCACGCAGTCCAGCCGCTTCGACGAGCAGGGCGTGTTCATCAGGCAGTGGCTGCCCGCCCTCGAAGCACTGGACAAGAAAGAGATTCACCACCCTGGCGCCCAGCGTCGCGGCCTGTTCGATGCGCTGGATTACCCAGCGCCCATCGTCGATCTCGGCACCAGCCGTGATCGCGCCCTGGCAGCGTTCAAGAACCTGCCCCACCGTCGCGAAACCGAGGCCCTCTATGGCTGACTTCCTGCACCGCTTCGCCGAAGGTTTCAGTGCCTTGAACAAGGACAATCTGCAGCGCCTCGGCGAGCTGTACAGCGTCGACATCCATTTCACCGACCCTCTGCACGACGTGCACGGCCTGGCTGAGCTGCAGCGCTATTTCGCCCAGCTATACGCCAACGTCGAGCAGTTGCACTTCGAATTCCACGGCTTCGATAACGTCATGCACAGCGACGACGGTGGCGAAGGCTATCTGCGCTGGGTCATGACCTATCGTCATCCGCGCCTGCAAAAAGGCCAGCCCATCGCCGTACCAGGCTGCTCGCACCTGCAATGGCGCGATGATCGCGTACACCGGCACCACGATTATTTCGATGCCGGAGCCATGCTCTATGAGCACTTGCCGCTGATGGGCCCTGCCGTGGCCTGGCTGAAAAGGCGCATGGCATGAGTGGCTCGCGGCGGATCTGGCTGACCGGCGCCAGTAGCGGCCTGGGCTATGAACTGGCATTGCAGTTGCTGCGCCAGGGCCATCGCCTGGCCGTGAGCGCGCGCACCCTGGAACCTTTGCAAACACTGGAACTGCGCTTCCCCGGCCAGGTGCTGCTGGTGCCCGGCGACCTGGGCGATGCACAGCAAGTGCGTGACATCGGCACGCGTATAGAACAAGCCTGGGGCGCCGTCGATCAGGTCATCCTCAACGCCGGCACTTGCGAATACATCGACGTGCGCCAGTTCGAAGCCGCCATGATCGAGCGAGTGGTCAAGACCAATCTGTTCGCCAGCGCCTACTGCGTCGAGGCCGCGCTGCCGCTGCTGCGCAAGGGTCATCAGCCGCACTTGGTCGGCGTCGCCAGCGCCGTGACTTTCCTGCCCCTGACGCGCTCCGAGGCGTACGGCGCGTCCAAGGCCGGCGTGCGCTATCTTTATGAATCGTTGCGGGTCGATCTGGCGGCGGAAGGCATCGACGTCACGGTGATCAGCCCCGGATTCGTCAAGACCCCCCTCACTGATCGCAACGACTTTGCCATGCCCATGATGTGGACAGCGGAAAAAGCCGCTAACCACATCGCCGCCCGCCTGCATAAACGTCCCATGGAAATCGCCTTTCCCTGGCCTTTCATTGCTTTTTTACGAACGCTCGCCTGCCTGCCAAAACGGCTGTCATTGCATTTGACCAAGCGGATGGTCCGCGACAACTCCAAGGATTCGGGACAGGCATGAAGATCGCAATCATCGGCAGTGGCATCTCGGGCCTGACCTGCGCCTATCTGCTTAATCGCCAGCACGACATCCAGGTGTTCGAAGCCTCCAGCTGGATCGGCGGACACACTCATACCGTCGACATCGAGGTGGATGGTCGCCGCTATTCGATCGACACCGGCTTCATCGTCTTCAATGACTGGACCTACCCGCAGTTCATCAAGCTGATGGAGCATTTGGGGGTTACCTCCAAGCCCACCGAGATGAGTTTTTCGGTGCGCGCGCCCGGGCTCGAATACAACGGCAACACCCTCAACAGCCTGTTCGCCCAGCGCAGCAATCTGTGCTCGCCAGGGTTCTGGGGCATGCTGCGCGACATCTTGCGCTTCAATAAACAAGCCGTGGCAGACCTTAAAGCGCAACGCATCGCCGCCGACACCACACTGGGCAGCTATCTGCACACCCAGGGTTATGGCAAGCGCTTTATCGATCATTACATCGTGCCCATGGGCGCGGCCATCTGGTCGATGTCGCTGGCCGACATGCTGGGGTTTCCGCTAGCGTTTTTCGTGCGATTCTTCAACAATCACGGGCTGTTGTCGGTGACCCATCGCCCGCAATGGCGGGTGATCGAAGGCGGCTCCAGCGCTTATATCAAACCGCTCACCGCCAGCTTCGCCGAGCGCATCCATACCGATTGCCCGGTGTCCCGTGTCGAACGCGATGACAGCGGCGTGACCGTGCACAGCCCGCGAGGCAGCGAGCGTTTCGACCAGGTGATCTTCGCCTGCCACAGCGATCAGGCCCTGCAACTGCTGGCTCAGCCCAGCGCCGCAGAGCGGGAAATCCTCGGCGCCCTGCCCTATGCCGATAACGACGTGGTGCTGCATACCGACACCAGCCGCCTGCCCGCGCGCCCACTGGCCTGGGCCAGCTGGAACTACCGGCTGGGTGAGCCGGGCCAGCAACTGGCGGCGGTGACCTACAACATGAACATCCTCCAGGGCCTCGACAGCCCCACGACCTTTTGCGTCAGCCTCAACCAGAGCGAGCGCATCGACCCGAGCAAGGTGCTGGCGCGTTACCGCTACGCGCACCCGCAATACAGCCTGGCCGGCGTGACCGCGCAACAGCGCTGGCGCGAACTGCATGGCGAGCAACGCAGCTGGTTTTGTGGCGCCTATTGGGCTAACGGGTTTCACGAAGATGGCGTGGTCAGCGGCCTGCGGGTTGCCCAGGCCTTTGGGGAAACCTTGTGAACAGCGCCCTGTACAGCGGCTGGATAGCCCATCGACGCTTCGTGCCCAAGGGCCATGCGTTTCGGTATCGCATCGGCCTGCTGTACCTGGATCTGGATGAGCAAGAGGCGGTACTGGGGCTGTCGCCATTGGCTGGCAGCGGGCGCTTTGCTGCCTTCGGCTTTCGCGAAGCAGACTACTTGCGGCAGTACACCGGTGATGGCTGGCGCCTCAGCGATGCCGTGCGCCACGTGGTTGCCGAATCCCTGGGCCTGGCGCCCAACGGCAAGATCTGCCTGCTGACCCAGCCACGCAGCTGGGGCGTGGCGTTCAACCCGGTGAGTTTTTTTTACTGCTTCAACGACCGCGATAACTTGGTGGCGATCGTTTGCGAAGTCACCAACACGCCGTGGCGCGAGCGTTATCACTACGTGCTGCCGGCCAGTGGCGAGGGCCATCAACAGGTAGCCGTGGCCAAAGCCTTCCATGTTTCGCCGTTTCTGCCGCGCGATCTCGAATACCGCATGAGCTTCAGCCCGCCGGACGAACGCCTGGGCGTGCACATGGCCAACTGGCAGGGCGAGGAAAAGGTTTTCGATGCCACCCTCAACCTGCACCAGCAGGCTCTGAGCCGCAAAGCCCTGCACCACCACCTGCTGCTGTTCCCATGGATGACCGCCAAGACGTGTCTGTCTATCTACTGGCAAGCCATGCGCTTGGCGCTCAAGGGCATGCCGATCTTTGCCCATAAGCCCGCCGAGGGCCAAATCCGTACCGCCAAGGCCACCGCGCCTAGCCCCCGAAAGGAACCACGCCATGAATAGTTTTTCGGCCAAAGCCGGTGTCAGCACCCGTGGTCTGAGTAGCTCGCTGCTGCGCCGCGGGGTCATGCGCCAGCTGCAGGCACTCCAGCACGGTCAACTGGTCGTTTTCGAGAATGGCGAGCGCCTGCTGTTCGGCACCCCCGGTCAGGCGTTGCTGGGCGAGATCCACATCCACGACAGCGCGATCTGGGGGCTGGTGGCAAGCAACGGTTCGATCGGCGCCGGCGAGGCTTTTATCCACGGATACTGGACAACGCCGGACCTCACCGCGGTGATCCGCGTATTCGTCAGCAACCTCGATGTCCTCGACACCATGGAACAGGGCCTGGCACGCATCAGCCGGCCACTGGTCAAGGGGCTGCATTGGCTCAATCGCAATACCCGCAAGGGCTCGAAGAAAAACATCGAGGCTCACTACGATCTTGGTAACGACCTGTTCGAGCAGTTCCTCGATCCGACCATGATGTATTCGGCCGCGCAGTTCAGCAGCCCCGACGACACACTGGAACAGGCGCAATTGAACAAGTTGCAGCGCATCTGCCAGAAACTCGCCTTGACCGCTGACGACCACCTGCTGGAAATCGGTACCGGCTGGGGCAGCATGGCGCTGTACGCGGCCCAGCATTACGGCTGCCGGGTGACCACCACGACGCTGTCCAACGAGCAGTTCGCCTACACGCGCCAGCGCATCGATGAAGCGGGCTTGGGCGATCGCGTGACCTTGTTGCTGCAGGATTATCGCGACCTCGAGGGACGTTACGACAAACTGGTCTCGATCGAGATGATCGAGGCCGTGGGGCATCGCTTCTTGCCGACCTACTTTCGCAAATGCGCCGAGCTGCTGACCGACGATGGAGTGATGCTGATCCAGGCCATCACCATCCGCGATCAGCGCTACGAGCAGGCCAAAAACAACGTCGACTTTATCCAGCGCTACATCTTCCCCGGTGGCGCCCTGCCCTCGGTGCAGAAGATGCTGCAGATCGTCGGCAAGGACACCGACATGAACCTGTTGCACATGGAGGATTTCGGCCTGCACTACGCACGTACCTTGCGCCTGTGGCACGACAACTTCCGTGTGGCCCACGGGCGCCTGCGCGAGCTGGGCTATGACGAGTATTTTCTGCGCTTGTGGGAGTTTTACCTGTGCTACTGCGAGGGCGGCTTCCTGGAGCGCACCATCGGTACCGCGCAGTTGCTGTTCGCCAAGCCTCAGGCGCAACCGCGGCCTTTGCTCGGGCGCCTGGACGCCTGAAGATGCTCGGCAAGCTGGCCAATGCGCTGTTATTCCAAGCGGGCTGGTTCCTCTGCGTGCTGGGGGGCAACAGCCTTTGGTTACTCGCGGCGTTGGCAATACTGCTGGGGCATCTGACCTGGTACCGCGCCTGGAAAAGCGAAGGGCGGCTGATGGTGCTGGCGTTCGTGCTGGGCGCGCTGGTGGACGGCCAGTTGCGAGTGATGGGCGTGCTGACCTTCGCCGAACCAGGGTTTCTGGCGCCGGTGTGGATGGGTTTGTTGTGGCCGTTGCTGGCGATGACGCTGGGGCATTGCCTGGCATGGACCGCGCGGCCGTTGTGGCTGGCGGCGGCGCTGGGCGCGGTGTCGGGGCCGTTGTCGTATTACGCTGGGGCGAAGCTGGCGGGGGTGGGCATGCCGCTTGGTCTGGCTACGACCCTGGCGATCCTGGCGGCCATCTGGGCGGTGGTGTTTCCGCTGCTGCATCGGCTGGTGCGGATTTGATCGGGGCTTTCTTGGGTATTCTTGGCGTTGTTGCGGGGGGCTAGGGGCTAAGGGCTTGGTGGTGGGGCTGATAGTTGTGTGCAGGCCCTGCTTGCGCTCCAGCCTGGGCGGCGCCCCGCATTGGCCCTTCGCTGAGGCTCAGGGTTTCCGCGTTCCGGCTTCTGAATCGGTGGCACGCCGCGAATCGCCGTCCATGGCTCAGCGCGGCTTCCCCGGCATCCATGCCGGGAGCCACCGATTCAGAAGCCGGAACGCGGCCTGCTGGAGGGGCGCCGCCCAGGCTGGAGCGCAAGCAGGGCCCGTCGGGAGTTGAGGCATCTGTAAAGGCAAAAGACAAAAACGGTCCGCTGACGCTTTCAAAAACGCCAAATGCTCGTTGGTGGCACGCTTTCGAAGGTGCCTGGACCCAACGCGAGGGGCGATCGATTTGCCATTTCATGGCAGTAATAAATACCGGGTGAATGGTGAGACGAAACCCGTTTACAGACTTGCATCAAGTTGTACGGGATAGGCAACGCTCGTTTCAAGTGCCGAAATCCTATACCCAATCCGGCGTGCTTGGGTAGGGCTGTTACAATTTTTTTATGCTGCCGAAGTTGCTGTAGGAAGTTTCCTACAACTTATTAATTGAAGGCTGTCATCACTATAAAAATCATATTTTATTATTGATTTTTAATCATTTGGGCGTATCGTGCGCTTGACTCTTCGCGGCGTTGCGGTGGCTTGACAGCAGCCGCGTTTGCAGGTTTTGCTTGCGCCCATTCGCCGGCCAGAGCTGCCGGCAGGCAGGCAGATCTTGTCTGCTCTGGGCAGCTGTAACAGCCGTCGTCTTATAGGATTTATGCCTTGAATTTAAAGGGATTTTACTGAATTGAGAATCGATTCTCGTCACCTCCAAAGTACGCCATTCCAGATATGCCAGGGGGCAACTGTGTCGCGCTCGTTGCGTCATTCGCGCGTGCACCTTGGACGTTTGTCGCTACCGTTCAGTGATTTTGTTCATGCTGCGTTGCGTACTCCGCTGCGCTTGAACACATGCCGTTACATAGCGGTCGCCCGCAAGCTGGCGCAGGCCGGAGCTGGCCCATTGCATTGCTTTGAAAGTTCGCTGCCCGTGGCGCGGCATTGTTCGATCCAACAGTGCGTTACTTCGTTTAACGCTGTTCAGGGAGATTAAAATGTTGATGGAAGCCGCCGGGCTGTTTACCGCGCAAAACCGCCGCCTGTTCAAGTTCCACCGCTTCGCCGATGCCGAGCAGGAACTGCTGCTAGAGAACTTCAACGGCTCCGAGGGCCTGTCGCAGATCTACCACTACGACATCCAGCTGCTGTGCCAGGACGCTGGTATCGAGCTCAAGTCCCTGATCGGCCAATTAGTCGCCATCGAAATCGAACTCGCCGACGGTAGCACTCGGTACATTAACGGTTACATCAACCGCTTCACCAGCCTGGGCAGCGATGGCGGTATCGCCCGCTACCGCGCCTCCATGGTGCCGTGGTTGTGGATGTGCTCGTGCCGCGTCGATTCGCAAATCTTCCAGGACATGACCGTCCAGGATGTAGTCACGGCGGTATTCGGCCGCTTCGGCGCATTGCCCAACTTCGAATTCCGCCTCACCCAGCCCCTCAAGACCCACAGCTACATCACCCAGTACCGCGAAAGCGACATGCAATTCGTGATGCGCCTGCTGGAAGCCGAGGGCCTGTTTTTCTATTTCACCCACCACGAAACCGGCCACCTGCTGATCATCGCCGATGACTCCAGTACCCTGGTGCCGATCCCGGAAACCCCATCCATCCGTTTCCACAGCGCCGCCGTCACCGAAACGGCCGACTCCATCACCCAATGGAGCGCCAACCGCCAGCTGCAGCCCAACAAGATCGCCACGCAGACCTTCGACTACCGCCAGCCGCAGAACCGCCTGCCGGTGGCAATGGACAGCCGCAACAACCAGGGCCAGGTCGGCAACCTGGAAATCTACGACTTCCCCGGCCACTACACTCACGGCGACTACAGCCAGGGCGAGTGGCGGATGCGCAACCGCCTCGAAGCGCTCGACCTGCTTGGCAAAGGTTTCGGCGGCGTCAGCAACTGCCGCGCCATGCGCGCCGGGTTCACCTTCGAGCTGACCCAGCACTACGACCACGACCAGGGCAGCGCAGAAGATCGCCAGTTCCTGCTGATTAGCGTCGACTCCAGCGGCAGCAACAACTACAGCAACAACGAGCAGGCCTACTACAGCAACCGCTTCACCTGCGTGCGCAAGAAAATCCCCTACCGCCCCCAGCTCAGCACCCGCCGGCCCATCATCAACGGCCCGCAGACCGCCATCGTGGTCGGCCCGCCCGGCGAAGAAATCTACACCGACGAACTCGGCCGCGTGAAAGTGCAGTTTCACTGGGACCGCTACGGCGAGCACAACGACAAGAGCTCGTGCTGGGTGAGGGTGGCGCAATCGAATGCCAGCGGCGGTTTTGGCTCGATCATGCTGCCGCGGGTGGGCGATGAAGTGGTGGTGTCGTTCATGGACGGCGACCCGGATCGACCGTTTGTGACGGGAAGTTTGTACAACAGCCAGAACACCCCGCCGTGGTCACTGCCGGCGAACAAGACGCAGAGTGGGTTTTTGACGCGGTCGCTCAAGGGCGATGGCGGCACGGCGAACTATTTTCGGTTTGAGGACAAGCCGGGTGGTGAACAGGTGCGGTTGCATGCTGAACGGAATATGGATACGTCGGTGGAGGTGGATGAGACGCACAGTGTCGGGAATAACCGGACGATCACGGTAGGTGGGACGCACCTCGAGCAGATCAAGAAAGATACGGTAATGAACGTTCAAGAGGGCTCGTTCACCTTGGAGGTGGATCAGCAGTTCATCCAGATCAGCGCCAAGCAGCACATCCTGTTGCAGGTGGGTGACAGCAGCATCCTGATGACGCCCGATCTGATTCAGCTCAAGGGCAATGTGATCATCACCACGAGTACCGGACAAACCACGATCACCGGCCAGACGGTCAAGATCAACGATTGAGAAGCGCTCCCATGGCCATTCGAACCAGCATTTTCGACCGCTATTACGAGCAGCGCCTTGCGCGTGAAGCACTTGAGCGTGAAAAGGCCGAACAAGCCGCGGCAGAAGCCGCCGCCTTTGCGCTGTTGCCGGTGGAAGTGCCCATTATTCCGATGGTGGACAGCCCCAGCAGCTTCGATTTCGGCGGGTTCAAGTTCGCCTTTCCCGAAAGCTTCAGTTTCCACGATATCGAAGCGACCCTCGATCACGAGGGTCACCGCGTGGCGGTGTCCGTCCAGCGGCGTAAGGCCAGTGAATTACTTTCTCTCGCAAACGCGTTTGATACTGCTGTGCTGGAGTTGCGCCAGCGATTCCCACTGTTAAGAGTGGTGCGCCAGCGCGACTGCCTGCTGGCTGGCAGCGCTGCCTTGGCTTTGGATTATCACTTCATGTCGGGCCTGGACGAGCGTCACGGCAGGTTGGTCTTGGGGCTGGTTCCGTTAAGCGGTGCCAGTGCCAGGCAAGTGCTTTCAATTGGGTGTGTTGTCGACCCTCGTATTGAAGCACTGACAGCTTGGCTGCTCGCGTTCGACCAAATGCTCGATGGTTTGGCTGCTAACTGACCCATTCAATTTCTAGGACGGTATTTCACATGGACTATTCGCTACAAGAAGGCACGCTATCCCTTCCTCAAGGATTCAGCGACCGTACGGTCAACATGTTCGTGCTGGGTAGCACCATGCCGGCTCCGCTGAGTATTACCGTTGCTCGGGACGATCTACTGCCTTCCGAAGACCTCACGGCCTATGTTGAACGCCAGTTGAAGTTGCTCGCCTCGAAAATGCGTGGCTACACCTTGCTCGGCAAGAGCGCCGCGAGTCTGTCCGCGTCTGCACCCGTTCCTGGGATTCAGATCGACGCTTACTAC
>CAJCIO010000050.1 GCA_903970465.1 Gammaproteobacteria bacterium | reverse complement strand
AGTGCACCGATCCCAAGGACACCCCACATCACCGCCGATCCCCTGTGGGAGCAAGGCTCGCCCGCGAAGGGTCCGTCAGATGATGCAACGATCCCAAGCACACCCCGCATCATCGCCGACCCCCTGTGGGAGCAAGGCTTGCCCGCGAAGGGTCCGTCAGATAGTGCTCCGATCCCAAGCACAACCCGCCCCCTGCGCTTCGCTACCGCCAACGGCCGCGCACAATTCTTCGCCCGCCCGCACATGCCCCCCGCCGAGCTGCCGGACGATGATTACCCACTGGTGCTCAACACCGGGCGGGTGCAGCACCAATGGCACACCCTGACCAAGACCGGCAAGATCGCTACCCTCAACAAGCTCAATCCCGGGCCCTTTATCGAGGTGCATCCTGAGGATGCCCAGACCTTGGCGATTGGCGAGGGCGACCAGGTCGAGGTACGTTCACGCCGTGGCCTCGCGGTGCTGCCTGCACGTATTAGCGACCGGGTCCGACAGGGCACCTGTTTTGCGCCGTTCCACTGGAACGATGTGTTCGGCGAGCAGTGGGCAATCAACGCGGTCACCAGCGATGCCGTCGATCCGCTGTCGCTGCAGCCGGAATTCAAATACGCCGCGGTGGCCCTGCAACGCGTCGGCTCGCCACTGATTGCGACGCGCGAGCTGCAAGACCACCCCGCCAGTCCCGCCGAGTTGCCGAGCATCGACGAAAGCCTGGCGCGCCTGCTCGGTCTGCAGTCGCTAGCGCCCCCCGTCCTCAATGATCAAGAGCAGCTGTATATGCAAGGCTTTTTGCTGGGCTTGCAAAGTGATGCCGGGCAGCGCCAGGCAGGTGTGCCGACCTTGCCCGACGATGCACCGCTGGTGCTCGAGCGGCGGATGCTGCTCAACGGGATGCTGGCCGGCGTTTATTCGCGTTCGCGCGCGGGCAGTCCAACCGTTGCCCATGCACCGCTGGCCAACGCCGAGGCGGGCAATGCGTTGTCACCTGCGCCCCAGTGGGTGTTGTGGGCGTCGCAGACCGGCAACGCCGAAGCACTGGCCGAGCGCGTGGTTACCCAGTTACGTGACAACGGCCATGTGGTACGCAGCGGTGCGATGGGCGAGGTGGCATTCAGTGACCTCAAAGGCGCGGCCAGCCTGCTGTTGATTGCCAGCACCTTTGGTGACGGTGATGCTCCGGACAACGGCGCGGGTTTGTGGGCGGCGCTGCACGGCGAGGCGGCCCTCGACTGCGCCCAGTGGCGTTATGCGGTGCTGGCGCTGGGCGATTCCAGCTACGATCAGTTCTGTGGCTTTGGCCGCAAGCTCGATGAGCGTCTGCACAGCCTCGGCGCCCAGCGTTTGCTGGAACGGGTGGACTGCGAGCCCGATTACGAGGAATCGGCCAGCGCCTGGCTGGCCTCGATCCGCGTCGCTCTTGAGGTCAGTGCGATCGCTCCGTTGTCCGAGCCGACTCGTCAAACCTCTAACAACGGGGCTCGCCCCCCAACAATCTCCCAGCCCCCACAACCCTCCGCGCCTCTGTACAGCAAGCACCGCCCCTACAAGGCCCGCCTGTTACACAACCACCGACTCAACAGCCCCGGCGCGCAAAAGGAAACCCGCCACGTCGCCTTTGATCTCACCGACAGCGGCTTCGATTACCAGGCCGGCGATGCCTTGGGTGTGTGGCCGAGCAATTGCCTGACGCTGGTCGAAGACTTGCTCGACACCCTGCGTCTGGACAGCGGCAAAGCCGTGGCCATCAAGGATCAGGGCGACCTTCCGCTGGCCGTGGCCCTGCAAAAGCATTTGGATATCTGCCGCATCACCCCTGACTGGGTGCACATCGTTGCGCAACGCAGCAACAGCGCGCTGCTCACCGAGCTGCTGGCACCCGAGCACAAGACCCGGCTCAAGGAATGGCTTTGGGGCCGGCAACTGGTGGATCTGCTGCACGAGTTCCCGATCGATATCGATGTCCCGCAACTGCTTGGCTTGCTCAAGCCCTTGCAGCCCCGCCTGTACTCCATCAGTTCGAGCCCCAAAGTCACGCCCCACGAGGTACACCTGACTGTTTCGACAGTGCGCTATCGCTGTAACGAGCGCGCCCGCAGCGGTGTGTGCTCGGGCTATTTGGCCGATCGTGCGCGGCAGACGTTGGTGCCGATCTTTACGCAGCGCTCGGCGCATTTTCGTGTGCCTGCCGATCCCCATGCGCCGATGATCATGGTCGGCCCGGGCACCGGCGTGGCACCGTTTCGCGCCTTCCTGCAGGAGCGCCAGGCCATCGGCGCGCCGGGCAAGAACTGGCTGCTGTTCGGCGAGCAGCGCCAGGCCAGCGATTTCTATTATCGCGACGAGCTGCAGGCGTGGCAGCGCGACGGTCATCTGCAACGCCTGGACACGGCGTTTTCCCGCGATCAGCAAGCCAAGGTCTACGTACAACAGCGCCTGATCGAGCAGGGCCCGCAGGTGTGGCAGTGGCTGGAGGAGGGCGGGTACTTTTATGTCTGCGGCGATGCGAGTGCCATGGCTCGGGACGTCGACGCTGCGCTCAGGCAAGTAGTGGCCGAGCACGGCGGCATGAGCGCCGAGCACGCGCAGGAGTATGTGCAAGGGCTGAGTAGCGCCAAGCGCTATGTGCGGGATGTGTACTGAAACGAGGCGCCTGACCCTGCGCTGCACCGCGTTGGCCCAAAACGTATAGCGAGGGGGCTTGCCCCTGAAAGCCGTATCAGCACATGGAGATGTACGTGACGCGCTATTTTCGGGGCCAAGCCCCCTCGCTTCTGGAGTCAGCAGTCTGGGCGTGAAGGATTGGCACAGATGCTGCTTTGACCCTTGTAATGACCCGCCGACCACATTCGGCGAGTACACAACCCCATCGAATACCAGGCAAAGGCGCCTGGAGCTTAACGGCTCCAGGCGCCTTTTTTTTTGCCTTTTTTACCGAGGAGTCGCCATGAATGCGCCAATGAGCATCAAGCCGCGGGAAAGACTGATCGTCATCGGTAACGGCATGGTCGGTCATCACTGCGTCGAACAACTGATCGAGCGCGGGGCGCTGAACCGCTTCGAGGTACGGGTGTTCGGCGAAGAGCGCCAGCGCGCCTATGACCGCGTGCACTTGTCCGAATACTTCAGTGGTTCCGATGCCGAGGCATTGGCGCTGGGCGAAGCCGATCTGTATGGCCGCCACGGCGTGCATCTGCATCTGAGCGAGGCGGTGCTTGAGATTGATCGCGAACGCTGCGAAGTGGTTACCGCCCTCGGCCGTTACGGCTACGACTGCTTGGTGCTGGCGACCGGTTCCTATCCCTTCGTGCCACCGATCAGCGGTTCCGAGGGCAATTCCCGACTGGTCTACCGTACCCTGGATGACCTTGACAGCATTCGTGCCGCAGCCGCCAACGCCCGTCGCGGCGTGGTAGTGGGGGGCGGCCTGCTGGGTCTGGAGGCTGCCAACGCCTTGAAGTCCCTGGGCCTGGAAGCCCACGTGGTGGAGTTTGCGCCGCGCCTGATGCCGGTGCAGCTCGACAGCGATGGCGGCGCCGCGTTGCGCGCACAGATCGAGGCGCTGGGCGTGGGCGTGCACACTTCTCGCGCCACGCAATCGGTGGCGGTGGGTGAGGACTACCGCTATCGGATGAATTTCGACGGCGGCGAGTTTCTCGAGACCGACCTGATCGTCTTCTCGGCCGGCATTCGTCCTCAGGATGCCTTGGGACGCAGCAGTGGCCTGGAGATCGCGGCCCGCGGTGGCATAGTGATCGACGCGCACTGCCGCAGCAGCGATGCGCGGATCTTCGCCATCGGTGAATGTGCTTCGTGGAACGGCAGCGTCTTCGGTCTTGTCGCCCCGGGCTACAGCATGGCGCGCAATGTCGCCAGCGCTCTGGCCGGTGAGCAGACCGCGACTTTTGCCGGTGCCGACATGTCTACCAAGCTCAAGCTGCTGGGGGTCGACGTCGGCTCCATTGGCGACGCCCACGCCGCCACGCCGGGTGCCAGGAGCTATCGCTTCATCGACGAGGCCAACGCCAGCTACCGGCGTCTGGTGGTCGATGCCGAGGGCAAGAAAGTCATCGGCGCGGTGCTGGTGGGCGACAACAGTTACTACGACACCTTGCTGCAATATGTACAGAACGCGATCAAACTGCCGGCCGATCCTGCGAGTTTGATTCTGCCGTTGTCCGACGGTGCGCCAAGCCTGGGCGCCGACTCGCTGCCGGCCACGGCCACAATCTGTTCCTGCCACAACGTCACCAAGGGCGCGATCTGCGCGGCCATCGACAGCGGCTGCGCCGAGCTGCCCCAGCTCAAGGCGCAGACCAAGGCCTGTACTGGCTGTGGTGGGTGCGCCGCGTTGCTCAAGCAAGTCTTCGAGCACGAACTGATCGCCCGCGGCGTGACGGTGGACAAGAGCCTGTGCGAACACTTCGCCTATACCCGCCAGGAGCTCTACTCGCTGGCTCGGGTCGAGGGTATTCACAGTTTTGACGAGATGCTCGCCAAGCATGGCCGTGGTCATGTTGGCTGCGATATCTGCAAGCCCACTGTGGCCAACGTGCTGGCGTCGTGCTGGAATCGGCCGATCATGGACCCGTCCCTGGTGCCGCTGCAGGACACCAACGACACCTTCATGGCCAACATGCAGAAAAACGGCACTTACTCGGTGGTGCCGCGCATCCCGGGGGGCGAGATCACGCCGGACAAGCTCATCGCCATCGGCGCGGTGGCAAAAAAATACGACCTCTACACCAAGATCACCGGCGGCCAGCGTATCGACCTGTTCGGCGCGCAATTGCACGAATTGCCGGAAATCTGGAGTGAGCTGATTGCTGCGGGCTTCGAGACCGGGCACGCCTATGGCAAGTCGACCCGTACGGTGAAGTCCTGCGTGGGCAGCACTTGGTGCCGCTACGGCGTGCAGGACAGCGTGCAGATGGCGCTGCTCATCGAAGACCGCTACAAGGGCCTGCGCTCGCCGCACAAGCTCAAGTTCGCGGTGTCGGGCTGCACCCGCGAATGCGCCGAGGCGCAGAGCAAGGATGTGGGGGTGATCGCCACCGAGAAGGGCTGGAACCTGTACATCGCCGGCAATGGTGGCATGCGACCGCGGCATGCCGAGCTATTCGCCACCGACCTGGATGATGCCTCGCTGATCCGCTACATCGATCGCTTTTTGATGTTCTATATCCGCACGGCCGACAAGCTGCAACGCACCTCGGTGTGGCGCGAGAGCCTTGAGGGCGGGCTGGATTTTCTCAAGCAGGTGATCATCGAGGACAGCCTGGGCCTGGGCGCGGAGTTGGAGGGACAGATGCAGCTGGTGGTTGACCGGTATGAATGCGAATGGGCCAACGCCTTGAAGGACCCGGAAAAACTCAAGCGCTTCCGCACCTTCGTCAACGACAAACGCAGTGATCCGGACATTCAGTTCATCAAGGAACGCGAGCAACGCCGGCCGGCGCCGGTGGTGCAGTTGATTGCGGTGACCGAGGAGGTGCTGTGATGGCTCAGGCGCAGGTGCAACGCAATGAGGGGCAATGGCGGCGTATCTGCGCCGTGAGTGATCTGGTGGCGCAATCGGGGGTGGTGGCCTGGGTGGCGGGCGAGCAGGTGGCGCTGTTCTATCTGCCGGAGCAGAGCCCGCCGATCTACGCCGTGGCCAACCGCGATCCGCAGTCGGGGGCCAATGTGATCGGCCGTGGGATCGTCGGGTTGCTCAAGGGAGAATTGGTGGTCGCGGCGCCGCTTTATAAACAGCATTTCAGTTTGGTGACAGGGCAGTGTGTCGAGGACCCGTCCCAGGCGCTGGCGACCTGGGCGGTGCGGTTGAATGGTGAGGAGGTAGAGATCAGCGATTGAGATTCAGCGTTCGCCTCACGTTCTGTAAAACCGCGCAGTCCTGCTACGATGCGCGCCATGAACCTCGATACCCGGATCAAATTCCGCCACCTGCTGTGCTTCCTCGAAATCGCCCGCCAAGGCAGCTTCGCCAAGGCGGCCGATGCCGTGGCGATCAGTCAGCCGGCGATCTCGAAAACCCTCAAGGAGCTCGAAGCGCTGCTCGAGACCCGGCTGTTCGATCGCGACAAGACGGGGGTCGAGCTGACCCCTGCCGGCATCCGCTTCATGCGCTATGCGGCGCCCTGTGTGCAGGCTCTGCGCGACGGCGTCAGCACCTTGCGCACTGAAGAGCACGAGCCGCCGCACGTGCGCGTCGGCATCCTGTCGACGGTCGAAAGCCAGCTCATGCCCGAGGTCCTCAAGCGCCTGCATCAGCGCCATGATGCTCTGGTGGTCAGCGTGTCCACCGGCCCCGGCGCCTATCTATTAGGGCAGCTGCATGTAGGCGACCTTGACCTGGTGATCGGCCGCATGACCGACAGCCCGCAGATCCAGGGCTTGATCTTCGAGCACCTGTACAGCGAGGCCATGGCCCTGGTGGTGCGTACCGGCCATCCGCTGCTGGCCTTGCAACCGCTGGACCGCAGCCAGATCAGCCATTACCCGCTGGTGCTGCCGCTGGCCGGTACAACCATTCGCAAACACGCCGACAGCTTGTTCGTGCAATGCGCTGTCAGCCCGTCTTCGCAAAGAGTCGAAACACTTTCCCCGACCCTCAGCCGCCGCTATGTGCAAACCAGCGATGCGATCTGGGTCGCCCCCCGGGATGCGGTGCGCCTGGACGTCTGCCAAGGCGAGTTGCACGAGTTGCAGTTGGGTGTCAGCGAGCCAGGCGGCTCGGTGGGCATCTGCAGCAACGCCGCGCGGGCCTTGCCATTGCCGGCGCAGTGGCTCTGCGAAGTGGTGCGTGAGGTGGCTGTCGAATACCGTCAGGCGAGCGAAGCACCTTGAACGTGGTTTTACCCTGGTCCCGAGCCTGGTGAAGATGAAATCCTTGTAATACCTGAACTTATCCTCCTTTAGTGCCTCTCATGCCGGTAGCCATTGGTCGTGGCCGCCTGATAAGCTCGCGGCTTTACTCGAATGCCCTATTGGCGCATGAACAAGGAAATAGCATGAAACAGCATCGGTTGGCAGCGGCGATCGCCCTGGTTGGTTTGGTACTCGCAGGCTGCGATCAGCAGGCCAGTGTCGAGCTGAAAACACCGGCGCAGAAAGCTTCTTATGGTATCGGCCTGAACATGGGCAAGAGCCTGGCGCAAGAAGGCATGGACGATCTGGATTCCAAGGCCGTGGCGCAAGGTATCGAAGATGCCGTGGGCAAAAAGCCTCAGAAACTCAAGGACGACGAATTGGTCGCCGCTTTTGCTGATCTGCAGAAGCGTGCCGAAGAGCGCATGACCAAGATGAGCGCCGAAGCTGAATCCGCCGGCAAGAAGTTCCTCGAAGAAAACGGCAAGAAGGAAGGCGTGGTCACCACCGCTTCCGGCCTGCAGTACCAGATCATCAAGAAAGCCGACGGCGCTCAGCCAAAGCCGACTGACGTGGTCACCGTTCATTACGAAGGCAAGCTGATCGACGGCAAGGTCTTCGACAGCTCCATCGAGCGCGGTAGCCCGATCGACCTGCCCGTCAGCGGCGTGATCCCGGGTTGGGTCGAAGGTCTGCAACTGATGCACGTTGGTGAGAAGGTCAAGCTGTTCATCCCGGCCAACCTGGCCTACGGTGCCCAGAGCCCGAGCCCGGCTATCCCTGCCAACTCGGTACTGGTCTTCGACCTGGAACTGATCGCTATCAAGGATCCGTCCAAGGCTGATGCCGGCGCTCCTGAGCAGTCTCCGGAAGACGAAGACGCGCCAGATGACGCTCCAGAAGCACCGGCTGCACCCGCCAAGAAGTAATTCTGCCGGGTTGTAGTGCAAACGCCCCGTCTCGACGGGGCGTTTGCGTTTTTGCGGATTGATCATGCCTTTGGGTGCTGATTTTTTCGAACCCCAGGAAATGGCTGTAGTCAGAGCTGTACGCCCCAGTGGGCTAGCCCGTAAGCGGCTATCCAGTCAACGAAAATCTGCGTTTTTTATGTGAGTAAAAAACGCGCGATCTGTGTTCGGCCCTTGTATATCGGGGCCCGACACGCCTAAATTCACCTCTGTTCACAAGGTTATCCACAATATCTGTGGATAACCTTTCCCCCATGATTTCGGGAGGATTCATGAAAGCACCTTGGAGTTTCAGCCGTTTCCTGCCGCTTGCCGAACGGCTGCTGAGTCGCGGTCGTTTACCGGCATTGGTCTTCGCCGTCACGCGCAAGATCAAGGGCCACAACCTTGGCAAACTGCGTGAAGATGTCGGCCTCTTGCAGGCCCTGTGTCTTGCCTACTGGCGCGGGGAGTACCGCGCCATCAGTGGCAAGTCGATGCTCTCGATAGTCGCCGGTCTGCTGTATTTCGTCAGCCCCTTCGATGCCATCCCGGATTGGCTGGTGGGCGTGGGGATGCTCGATGACATCGCCGTGCTGAGCTGGGTGATGAAAGTAGTGGCTGACGAGCTTGAAGATTTCCGCGCCTGGCGCGCCCGTCAGTCACCCGAAAAACTGCGCGTGCTCGAACGTGTGCCGAATGTCGAGGAGCCGCTGGAACTGGATCCGCGCAAGGGCTGAACGGCAAATCACACGGTGGCTCAGACCGCCTCCGACCCTGTGGTGAGGGGGCTTGCTCCCGATGCGTCCGGCCTGCCCCGCGCGGAGTGTCGGTCATGGTGGCTCGGGAGCAAGCCCCTCGGCGCAGGGCCATAACTGCTGGCGTGTTGCATTCGCCCTGTGCGTCGCTACGAGGCGCGCAGTTTGGCCCTTAATGGTCATTGATCTCGGCGATTCCGTCGTGCCACCGATCTTGCAGGCGCCATTTGCCGTCAATTCCAGGACAAATATCCCCTCCCTGGGTTTGCGCTGTTAAGATAATCGCAATAATGAATACGCCCACCGAGCAATCATTTCGGGCGTACAGGGGGATGTGATGGGTATTCAGGTGATCAGTCGCGATGGCCAACCGGAATATGCCGTGGTGCCATGGGCTGAATATCAGGCCTTGTTGGCAGCGGCAGGCCAGACTACGCCAGTGCTGGAGCCGACAGCGTACAGCGCGCCGGCCAGCGAGGCCGGACATCCGGCCTTCACCGAACTCGCCAGCCTGCGTGAAGCCAAGGGTCTTGAAGCCAATACCCTGGCGCGCGCCGTCGGCATCAGCCCGGCGTACCTGGCGATGATCGAAAGCGGCGAACGCGACCCCGATGCAGCGATCAAACGCAGCCTGGCATGGGAGTTGGGGGTGCCGGGCTGGAGGGAAGCATCATGAGCGTGCGTATCAGCCGGCAGCAATGGGATGGTCTGTTGGGCGAGTTGGACCACGCTCGTCGGCAACGCCATCTGCTCACGTATCGTGCGCTGCTCGAGCGCTTGCAGTTCCCTACGCCCGCCATGCAGACCCTCACCGCCGCCCTCGAGCATCTGGCCTCGCTGGATGCGAAAGCCGAGCAGCCGATTCGCAGTTCGTTAGTGATCAGCCAGGGCGCAAGCCGTTTGCCGCGCCCTGGCTTTTTTGAATGCGTCGAGCGCCTCGGGCGCTTTTCCGGACCGTCCGACGGTATTGCTGCGGCGTCCTGGCATGCCTCCGAGGTGGTCCGGGTGTTCGAGTACAGCTATCCCGAGCAGTGCGCTTCCTGATTTGACACTGCAGCAAGTGGGCTCGCCCGTGATTGCGGTGCGCCAGCCTCCTCGCTACAGGGTTTGAACCCTGTCTGCGATTCAAGCCGCGCAGCGTTGCAGACACCTTCAGTGTGCGCGGTTCGCCTTGGGTCAGGTAAGTGCTGGTCGTCGAAGCAGCCGGGCAATGGGCCTTGCAACTCTGCAGCCGCTGGCTCAGACGCTCAAGGCCGGGCCAGGTGCCAGACATCACCTTCATTGTCGCCAGTGGTTTCGCCAGGTTTGCTGTCCTGATACCAGGTGTACAGCGGCTGACCCTTGTAGGCCCACTGCAAGGCACCTTCGCGGCGGGTGATCACTGTCCAGTCGTCATGCGGCTGCGCACCGGGCGGCGCCAACAGGGCCGGCCATTTCTGCAGGCAGTTGCCGTTGCACAACGACTGGCCGTTCTTGTCGCGCTCGAAGGTATAGAGCGTCATGCCTTTGCTGTCCACCAGCACCGCGCCTTTGTCGGTTTGCGCCGAAGTCGCCGGAGCCGTCACCGAGCTGCAGGCACCCAGGCTGCACAGGCACAACAATGCCAAGTTAGGCAACAGACGCATGGTGGCTCCTGGAATGGGGCGGGGATAGGGTAAATACTGTATCGGGAGGGTCGCGGGAATCTTGAGGGAAGGGGGGCTGCTGCGAGGCTTCAGGCGGGCGCTCAGAGCCCCCCGTATCGCTAGCGCATCCTTAGGGATATCCCAGAAACAGCAAAGCCCCAATAAATGGGGCTTTCAAAGCTGGCTCCGTGACCAGGACTCGAACCTGGGACCCAATGATTAACAGTCATTTGCTCTACCGACTGAGCTATCACGGAATTTGCATGCATGTTACTGATTGCTAAGGAGAAGTCAAGCTTTCGCCCGACTTCTCCCTTGGCTGCGGCTACAGAACAGCCAGAATCGCCTGGGTCACCTTGCCGATGTTGCTGCGGTTCAGGGCAGCGACGCAGATACGGCCGGTGTCCAGTGCATAGATGCCGAACTCGTTGCGCAGGCGCGCGACCTGCTCGACGCTCAGGCCAGAGTAGGAGAACATCCCGACTTGGCGACCGACGAAGCTGAAGTCACGCCCGGCGGTGTTATCGGCCAGCGCGTCGACCATTGCGGTGCGCATCGCTTTGATGCGTTGGCGCATTTCGGCAAGTTCCGCTTCCCATTGCGCACGCAGCTCGGGGCTGGCCAATACCGCAGACACGATGCTGGCGCCGTGGGTCGGTGGGTTGGAGTAGTTGGTGCGGATCACGCGCTTGATCTGCGACAGCACGCGGCTGCTTTCGTCTTTGGACTCGGTGACGATCGACAGTGCGCCGACGCGTTCGCCATACAGCGAAAACGACTTGGAGAACGAGCTGGACACGAAGAAACTCAGGCCGGACTCGGCGAACAGGCGCACGGCGGCGGCGTCTTCATGGATCCCGTCGCCGAAGCCTTGGTAGGCCATATCCAGGAATGGTACATGGCCCTTGGCCTTGACGACGTCGAGGACGTTCTGCCAATCGGCTGCGTTCAGTTCCACGCCGGTCGGGTTGTGGCAGCAAGCGTGCAGCACCACGATCGAACCGGCCGGCAGTGCCTGCAAGTCTTCGAGCATGCCGGAACGGTTGACGTCGTTGCTGGTCGCATCATAGTAACGGTAGTTCTGCACCGGGAAACCGGCGGTCTCGAACAGCGCCCGGTGGTTTTCCCAGCTCGGGTCGCTGATGGCGACGATGGCATCGGGCTTGAGCTGCTTGAGAAAGTCGGCGCCCAGCTTCAAGGCACCGGTGCCGCCAACGGCCTGCGCGGTGATCACTCGAGCGCTGCCGATGAGTGGCGAATCGACGCCGAACAGCAGCGTCTGTACAGCCTGGTCATAGGCGGCGATACCGTCGATCGGCAAATAGCCACGGGCAGCATGAGCGGCCACGCGCGCGGCTTCCGCTTCGATCACGGCGCGCAGCAAGGGGATGCGCCCCTCTTCGTTGCAGTAAACGCCTACACCCAGATTGACCTTGTCGGTACGGGTATCGGCATTGAACGCTTCGTTGAGGCCCAGGATAGGATCGCGGGGTGCCAATGGGACAGCGGAAAACAGGCTCATTTTGACCGTGGCTCTGATTTAGGATGATTAAGGACACGCGCTCGAGTGAATGCACTGGAGCGGTGCACGAACGGGGAGTCAGTATAGTGATCCTTGGGAAACACGGCGACAGGTTGCACCGAGTTTTACCTTTAAATTTTCCATTTATTTCACCCGCCGTTGAGGCACCGGGAAAAACTGCCCCGGCGCCCCTTGAAAGCGTGCCATAGCGGCACCATTTTGATACAAGTACTGTTTATAAATACAGGTTTGCCGATGTCGGGCTGCCTGCCCCTTGTCGCTTGGGCGAGGGTCGCCACTCAGAGGTCCTCATGTCCGAATTCCAGTTGGTCACCCGTTTCGAACCCGCCGGCGATCAGCCTGAAGCCATCCGTCAGATGGTCGAGGGCATCGAGGCCGGCCTCGCGCACCAGACGCTGCTCGGGGTGACCGGATCGGGCAAGACCTTCAGCATTGCCAACGTCATCGCCCAGGTGCAGCGGCCGACCATGGTGCTGGCGCCCAACAAGACGCTCGCGGCCCAGCTGTACGGCGAGTTCAAGGCGTTTTTCCCGAACAATGCCGTGGAATACTTCGTCTCGTACTACGACTACTATCAGCCCGAGGCCTATGTGCCTTCATCGGACACCTTCATCGAGAAGGACGCCTCGATCAACGACCATATCGAGCAGATGCGCCTGTCTGCAACCAAGGCCCTGCTCGAACGCAAGGACGCCATCATCGTCACCACGGTGTCATGCATCTATGGCCTGGGCAGCCCCGAGACTTATCTGAAAATGGTCCTGCACGTCGACCGCGGCGACAAGCTCGACCAGCGCGCGTTGTTGCGGCGTCTTACCGACCTGCAATACACCCGCAACGAGATGGATTTCGCCCGTGCGACCTTCCGTGTGCGCGGCGATGTGATCGATATCTTCCCGGCCGAATCGGACCTCGAAGCCATCCGCATCGAGCTGTTCGACGACGAAGTGGAAAACATCTCGGCCTTCGATCCGCTGACCGGCGAGGTCATCCGCCGCCTGCCACGCTTCACCTTCTACCCCAAGAGCCACTACGTGACGCCGCGCGAAACGCTGCTCGACGCTATTGAAGGCATCAAGGAAGAGTTGCAGGAACGCCTCGAGTACTTGCGCAACGCCAACAAGCTGGTGGAAGCGCAGCGGCTGGAGCAGCGCACGCGCTTCGATCTGGAAATGATCATGGAGCTGGGCTACTGCAACGGCATCGAAAACTACTCGCGCTATCTGTCGGGCCGTCCGTCCGGGGCGCCGCCACCGACCTTGTTCGATTACCTGCCGGATGACGCGTTGCTGGTCATTGACGAATCCCACGTCAGCGTTCCCCAGGTCGGTGCCATGTACAAGGGCGACCGCTCGCGCAAGGAGACGCTGGTGGAGTACGGCTTCCGCCTGCCCTCGGCGCTGGACAATCGGCCGATGCGCTTCGACGAATGGGAGCAGGTGAGCCCGCAGACCATTTTCGTGTCGGCGACGCCGGGCAACTACGAGGCGGAACACGCCGGGCGGACCATCGAGATGGTGGTGCGGCCGACTGGGCTGGTTGACCCGCAGATCGAGATTCGCCCTGCGACCACCCAGGTCGACGACCTGCTGTCGGAGATCCGCAAGCGCGTGGCCCTCGATCAGCGAGTGCTGGCGACCACGCTGACCAAGCGCATGGCCGAGGACCTGGCTGACTATCTGGCCGATCACGACGTCAAGGTGCGCTACCTGCACTCGGACATCGACACCGTGGAGCGCGTCGAGATCATCCGCGACCTTCGCCTGGGCACCTTCGATGTGCTGGTGGGCATCAACCTGCTGCGTGAAGGACTGGACATGCCGGAAGTGGCGCTGGTGGCGATCCTCGATGCCGACAAGGAGGGCTTCCTGCGCTCCGAGCGGTCGTTGATCCAGACCATCGGTCGGGCCGCGCGAAATCTTGAAGGCCGCGCGATTCTGTATGCCGACCGGATCACCGGGTCGATGGAGCGCGCGATTGGCGAGACCGAACGGCGCCGCGAAAAGCAGATCGCGTTCAACACCCTGCACGGCATCATTCCGGTAGGGGTGGTCAAGGACGTCGCCGACATCATGGAAGGCGCTACCGTGCCCGGTTCGCGCAGCAAGAAGCGCAAAGGCATGGCCAAGGCTGCCGAGGAAAATGCCAAGTACGAGGCCGAACTGCGTTCACCCAGCGAGATCAACAAGCGCAT
>CAJCIO010000049.1 GCA_903970465.1 Gammaproteobacteria bacterium | reverse complement strand
AGCGCCGTACCGCTACGGGAGAATTTGCCGATCTGCCCATAGGGCGTGCGCGTGCCTTCGGGGAAGATCAGCACCCACACGCCATCCTTCAGCAGCGGGTCGCCCTTGGAGGCCACTTGCTTGAGCGCTGCCTTCGGATTGTCACGGTCGATGGCGATGGGCCGCAGCATGGCCATGGCCCAGCCGAAGAACGGCACGTACAGCAGTTCGCGCTTGAGCACCTGGCTCAGCGGCTGGAAGTAAGCCGAGAGGAAGAAGGTCTCCCAGGTGCTCTGGTGATTGGAGAGGATCACGCAGGGCGTAGCCGGCACGTTTTCAGCGCCGGTGATATTGACCTTGATGCCCAGAATGCTGCGGGTGAGCAGCAGCGCGAAGCGGCACCAGTAGACGTTGATGAACCGATACCGAACGCGAAACGGCATGAACGGCGCGACGAAAAAACTCAGCGTGCACCAGAGTAACGAGCTGGTGCCCAGCAGCAGATAAAAAAGGACGAGCCTGATTGGCTGCACATTGGCCATGCGGTGATTACCATTGCGGGCATGCCCGCCTGATGGCGGCGATTCCGGGCTGGGCGGGGCGATGGATTGCCCGCGGCCTAGGGGTGGGAAGCGCCAGCGTTGTGAATAAGTGTTCTGGCCACCTCGGCCAGATCCTCGAAAATCAGTGTGCCCGCCGGCAGTGACTTGCCGAGCGTGCGTTGGCCTTTACCGGTTTTCACCAATACAGGCTGAGAATCGACGGCCACGGCGGCGTCCAGGTCACTGGCGCTGTCGCCAACGAACCAGATACCGGCCGGTGTCGTATGGTAATGCTCTGAAATGTTTTGCAACATCCCCGGAAGCGGTTTCCGGCATCGGCAGCCGTCATTCGGCCCATGGGGGCAGTAGACGATCAAGCCGACTTCGCCGCCCTGCGCCTGCACCAGGTCGCGCAGACGCTGGTGCATGGCGTCGAGGACTTCGATGCTGTAATAGCCACGAGCGATGCCGGACTGGTTGGTGGCCACGGCCACGGTCCAGCCGGCCTTGCTCAACTGCGCAATGGCCTCGATCGCACCGGGAATGGGAATCCACTCCTCCAGCGACTTGATATAGGCGTCGGAGTCCTGGTTGATCACCCCGTCACGATCGAGTATCAGCAGTTTCACGGCTTACCCCAGCAGCGAGATATCGGCAACGCCCAGGAACAAGCCACGCAGGCGCGCCAGCAGCGCATAGCGATTGGCTCGCACCGCTGTGTCTTCCGCGTTGACCATGACCGCCTCGAAGAAGGCATCGACTGGTTCGCGCAGTGCGGCCAGGCGCGCCAGGGCTTCGCGGTACTGCCGAGTGGCAGCCATCGGCGCCACCGCGTTGTCGGCTTGCTGGATGGCCGAGTACAGCGAGAACTCGTTGGCGTTGTCGAAGTATTTGGGTTCGACGGTTGCCGCCACGCCACCTTCGGCCTTGCTCAGCAGGTTGGACACGCGCTTGTTGACGGCGGCCAGTGCGGCGGCTTCCGGCAGACGTCGGAAGGCTTGCACGGCTTGTACCCGTTGATCGAAGTCCAGCGCCGAACCCGGCTTGAGCGCGCGCACCGACAGGTACACGGCGACTTCAGTGCCTTCGTCTTCATAGCGGGCGCGCAGGCGGTCGAAGATAAACTCCAGCACTTGCTCGGCCAGGCCGGCACTCTTGACCTTGGCACCCAATGCCGAAACGGCGAAGGCCACGGCTTCGGTCAGGTCGAGGTCGAGTTGCTTCTCGATGAGGATGCGCAACACGCCCAAGGCCGCGCGCCGCAGGGCGTACGGGTCTTTGCTGCCGGTGGGCAGCATGCCGATGCCGAAGATGCCCACCAGGGTATCGAGCTTGTCGGCGATGGCCACGGCGGCCCCGGTCAGGGTGGTCGGCAGTTCGGCGCCGGCCCCACGCGGCATGTACTGCTCGTTCAAGGCCAAGGCCACGTCGTCAGGCTCGCCGTCGTTGAGGGCGTAGTAGTAGCCGGCGACACCTTGCATCTCCGGGAACTCGCCCACCATGGCGGTGGCCAGGTCGCACTTGGACAGCAGGCCGGCGCGCGCGGCGCGTTCAGCGTTGCCGCCAATGCGCGGGGCGATGAACGCGGCCAGCTTGGCAACCCGCACGGCCTTGTCGTAGACGCTGCCGAGCTGCGCCTGGAACACCACGTTTTCGAGGCGCTGGTTGAAGGTCTCGAGCGGCTGCTTCTTGTCTTGCTTGAAGAAGAACTCAGCGTCGGTCAGGCGTGGACGCACCACCTTCTCGTTACCGGAAACGATCTGCCGAGGGTCCTTGCTCTCGACGTTGGCCACGGTAATGAAGCGCGGCAGCAGTTTGCCGTCGGCATCCAGCAGGCAGAAGTACTTCTGGTTGTCCTGCATGGTGGTGATCAGGGCTTCCTGAGGCACGTCGAGGAAACGCTCCTCGAACGAGCACACCAGCGGCACCGGCCATTCGACCAGTGCGGCGACTTCTTCCAGCAGGCCGGCCGGCATGATCGCGGTGCCTTCCTGCTGGGTGGCCAGCTCGACGGTGCGCTTGCTGATCAGCTCGCGACGCTCATCGGCATCGGCCAGCACGTAGGCCTTGCGCAGGTCCTCGGCATAGTTGGCCGGGGCGCTGATGCGCACGTTTTCGGGATGATGGAAGCGGTGGCCGCGAGAGTCTCGACCTGCCGTTTGCGCGAGGATCGTGCAGTCGACGACCTGCTCGCCAAACAACATCACCAGCCACTGGGTCGGGCGGACGAACTCTTCTTTGCGGGCCCCCCAGCGCATGCGCTTGGGAATCGGCAGGTCATTGAGCGAATCTTCGACGATCTGTGGCAGCAGGCTCACGGTCGGCTTGCCGGCGATGTGCTGGCTGAAGCGCAGCTTGGCGCCGCTTTGATCGATTTCGCTCAGCTCGACACCGCATTTTTTAGCGAAGCCCAACGCTGCCTGGGTCGGTTTGCCTTCGGCATCGAACGCGGCCTGACGGGGTGGGCCGTCGAGGTTGATGCTGCGATCCGGCTGCTGGACGTCCAGCGCGGTCAGCAGCACGGCCAGGCGACGTGGCGCGGCATAGGCTTTTTTGGCGGTGAAGTTCAGGCCAGCGCTGTGCAGGCCTTTTTCGATACCGGCCAGAAAAGCCTCAGCCAGGGTATTCAGGGCCTTGGGTGGTAGCTCTCCGGTGCCCAGTTCGACCAGAAAATCTTGAGCACTCATTGTGCAGCCTCCAGCTTAGCCAACACTTCATCACGCAGATCAGGGGGAGCCATCGGGAAGCCCAGTTTGGCGCGGGCTTGCAGGTAGCTTTGCGCTACGGCACGGGCCAGGGTGCGCACGCGCAGGATGTACTGCTGGCGCGCGGTCACCGAGATGGCGCGGCGTGCGTCGAGCAGGTTGAAGGTGTGCGAAGCCTTGAGAACCATTTCGTAGGTCGGCAGCGGCAGTTGCAGCTCGATCAGGCGGTTGGCTTCGCTTTCATAGAAGTCGAACAGCTCGAAGAGTTTCTCGACGTTGGCGTGTTCGAAGTTGTAGGTCGACTGCTCCACTTCGTTCTGGTGAAATACGTCGCCATAGGTGACCGTGCCTGCGGGGCCTTCGGTCCAAACGATGTCGAAGATGCTTTCCTTGCCCTGGATGTACATCCCCAAACGCTCCAGGCCATAAGTGATTTCGCCCATGACCGGCTTACAGTCGAGGCCTCCGACCTGCTGGAAATAGGTGAACTGCGAGACCTCCATGCCGTTCAACCAGACCTCCCAACCGAGTCCCCAAGCGCCCAGGGTCGGGGATTCCCAGTTGTCTTCGACGAAGCGGATGTCGTGCACCAGGGGATCGAAGCCGAGCGCGCGCAGCGACCCCAGGTACAGCTCCTGGAAATCATCAGGCGAGGGCTTGATGGCGACTTGAAACTGGTAGTAGTGCTGCAGGCGAAAGGGGTTCTCGCCATAGCGGCCGTCGGTGGGCCGACGCGAAGGCTGCACGTACGCAGCACGCCACGGCTCGGGCCCGACCGCGCGCAAAAAGGTCGCCGTGTGGAAAGTGCCCGCTCCCATCTGCATGTCGTAGGGTTGCAGGATGACGCAGCCCTGGTTCGACCAGTAGGACTGCAGTTGGAATATCAGGTCTTGGAACGTGCGCGGGGGCACGGGGCGGGCTGGGGTCATGCGGAGGCTCGGGATCAGCGACCGGCGAGTATACGACGAGCCTCGCAATCGGGTCCGCCGGAATCACGCCCTAACTCGAGCGCCGTGCTTGCACCGCTTTTGCGCGTTGCGGAGCTAGAACCCCCATCAGACCAGCGCTTCACGCCGGCATGCGAGCGACCGACGCACCAAAGCGATACTAGATCGGCGGCAAATGCTTTATCTTGGTGCACAAGGGGGCGCGGTCCCTTGCAAGTTCTTGATCCGCTTATGCACGACTTTGGCACACAAACTGCACCGCCCGAGGACCCCGGCACGGTCCGGGAATAGCCCATTCACTTGAGAGGCCGCAAATGACTCCCGCCGATGTTATAAAACTAATCAACGAAAAAGAAGCGAAATTCGCCGATCTCCGCTTTACGGACACGCTGGGTAAGGAACAGCACGTGACCATCCCGACGCGCCTCGTGGACGCGGGGTTCTTCGGCGACGGCAAGATGTTCGACGGCTCGTCGATCGCCGGCTGGAAGGGCATCAACGAGTCCGACATGATCCTCATGCCCGACCC
>CAJCIO010000048.1 GCA_903970465.1 Gammaproteobacteria bacterium | reverse complement strand
GATGATGTGGCCGTTTGCCGCATCGTCGGTTGCCAGGGGCACGATTTGGTTATACTTGCCGATCCCCGTGGAGCACTCATCAGGAGAGCTCATGCTCGCCCCCGTATTGCCGCTGTCCGCTACGCGTCAGAATCTCTGGCGTTTGACCTTCGTCCGCATTCTGGTGCTGGCCGCGCAAGCGGGCTCGGTGGGTTTCGCCTACCTGACCCATTTGCTGCCGCTGCCCTGGCTGGCGCTGAGCGTTACCTTGGCTTGCTCCATGGGCCTGTGCCTGCTGACCGCCTTGCGCTTGCGCACCTCGTTGCCGGTCACCGAGCTTGAATACGCCGTGCAACTCGCCTGCGATCTGTTGATCCACAGTGCGCTGCTGTATTACTCGGGCGGCTCGACCAACCCGTTCGTCTCGTACTATCTGGTGCCGTTGACCATCGCCGCCGTCACTTTGCGCTGGGTGTATTCGCTGATCCTCACTGGCGTCGCGCTGGCCTGTTACACCTTCATGCTGGTCAGCTTCCACCCGCTGGAGCCGACTGTGATCGGCCGCGAAAGCATGCAGATCTACGGCATGTGGCTGAGCTTTGCCTTGGCCGCGGCGGTGATCACCTTCTTCGCCGCAAAAATGGCCGAAGAGCTGCGCCGTCAGGAACAATTGCGCGCTGAACGCCGCGAAGAGGGCCTGCGTGACCAGCAATTGCTGGCGGTGGCCACCGAAGCCGCCGGCGCCGCCCACGAACTGGGGACGCCGCTGTCGACCATGAGTGTGCTTCTCAAAGAGATGCGCCAGGATCACCCCGACCCCGCGCTGCAGGAAGACCTGTCGATCCTTCAGGATCAGGTCAAGCTCTGCAAGGAGACCCTGCAGCAACTGGTGCGCGCCGCCGAAGCTAACCGTCGCCAGGCCGTGGTCGAGCGGGAAGTGACCGTTTGGCTCGACGAAGCCCTCAACCGCTGGCACCTGATGCGCCCCGAGGCTACTTATCGCTTCGCGCGCCTCGGCAATGGCGAGGTGCCGACCCTGGCGCCCGCGCCGGATCTGACTCAGGCGCTGTTGAATCTGCTCAACAATGCGGCCGATGCCTGCCCCGACGACCTCGCCGTAAAGGTCGACTGGGACGATGAAAACATCTTCATCCATATTCGTGACCGCGGGCCCGGTGTCCCGGTAGCAATTGCCGAACAAATAGGTAAACCTTTCCTGACCACCAAAGGAGGCAAGGGCTTCGGCCTGGGCCTTTTTCTGAGCAAGGCCAGCGTGACCCGCGCAGGCGGCTCGGTAAAACTCTATAGTCATGAAGAGGGCGGCACATTGACCGAGCTGCGCCTGCCCCGTGACGCCCGAGGAGACAGACATGAGTGATGAAAACCAGGTCGAAAGCGAAGAGCTGCCGCACCTGCTGCTGGTCGATGACGACGCCACCTTTACCCGCGTCATGGCGCGTGCCATGAGCCGCCGCGGTTTTCGCGTGAGCACTGCCGGCTCTGCCGACGAAGGGCTGGAGATCGCCAAGGATGACCTGCCCGACTTCGCCGCCCTGGACTTGAAGATGGAAGGCGATTCCGGCCTGGTGCTGCTGCCCAAGTTGCTGGAACTCGATCCAGAGATGCGCGTGGTGATCCTGACGGGCTATTCCAGCATCGCCACCGCCGTCGAGGCGATCAAGCGCGGCGCCTGCAACTATCTGTGCAAGCCGGCCGATGCCGACGACGTGCTGGCCGCGCTGCTCACCGAGCATGCCGACCTCGACAACCTGGTCCCGGACAACCCCATGTCGGTCGACCGCTTGCAGTGGGAGCATATCCAGCGCGTATTGAGTGAGCACGAGGGCAATATCTCGGCCACCGCCCGTGCGCTGGGCATGCACCGCCGCACCCTGCAGCGCAAATTGCAGAAACGCCCGGTTCGGCGCTGAGCGCCTGCCCTACGCTACCCTTGCAGCCTGGCGCCCAGGATGGGTCGCTGCGGCTGGCTTTCTGGTAATCGAGCCTGAATATGAATCGAAACGCAGAAACCACGGCGGGTAATGACGCCGTACGCGGTGATTTTTTTCGCAAGGTCTGGAAGCTCATAGTTCCGTACTGGCGCAGCGAGGAGAAAGGCAAGGCCTGGGCCCTGTTGCTCGCGGTGATTGCCCTGTCGTTGTTCAGTGTCGGCATCTCCGTATGGCTGAACAGCTGGTATAAAGACTTCTACAACGCCCTGCAGGAAAAGAACCAGCCTGATTTCTGGCGTCTGATTCTGAATTTCTGCGGCATCGCTGCGGTGGCCATCCTCGGCGCGGTATATCGCCTGTATCTGACCCAGATGCTGACGATCCGCTGGCGCAAATGGCTCACCGAGCAGCACTTCAAACGCTGGCTTGATCACAAGAATTACTATCACCTCGAACGCCGCTATCAGACCGACAACCCTGACCAGCGCATCAGCGAAGACCTCAACAGCTTCACCTCCGACACCCTGAGCCTGAGCATCGGGTTGCTGCGCAACGTCGTCAGCCTGGTGTCGTTCTCGGTGATCCTGTGGGGTGTGTCTGGTGATATCGAGGTCTTTGGTTTCAACATTCCCAGCTACATGTTCTGGTGCGCGTTGCTCTACGCAATCGTCGGTAGCTGGTTGACTCACCTGATCGGCCGCCGGCTGATTGGCCTCAGCAACCGTCAGCAGCGCTACGAAGCGAACCTGCGTTTCTCGATGATCCGCGTGCGGGAAAACTCCGAGAGCATCGCGCTGTACAAGGGCGAGGCCAACGAGCATCAGCAGTTGAGCGGGCGCTTCGGCGATATCTGGAGCAACTATTGGTCGACCATGCGCGTGCAGAAGCAGCTGACTTTTTTCACCGCCGGCTACAGCCAGATCGCTATTGTGTTTGCGTTTATCGTCGCGGCGCCGCGTTATTTCGCGGGCAAGATCGAGCTGGGCGGCCTGATGCAGATCAATTCCGCGTTCGGCAGCGTGCAAGAGAACATGAGCTGGTTCATCGATGCCTACACCTCGCTGGCCAGCTGGCGCGCAACCAGTGATCGTTTGTTGAGTTTCCGCGAGGCGATGGACGCGAACGAAAGCAACCCGCAAGCGATCGCGGTGCATCAGCAAGGTAGCGAGCTGGTCATCGAAGACCTGGATCTCGATCTGGGCACCACTCGCCATCTGCTGAGCGGCGCCGCCCTGACTGTCGCCGCTGGTGAGCGGGTGATGATCAGCGGTCGCTCTGGCAGCGGCAAAAGCAGCCTGCTGCGCGCCATGGGCGAACTGTGGCCTGAAGGTGACGGGACCATTCGCCTGCCTGAGGGCCGCTTGCTGTTCCTGCCGCAAAAGCCTTACCTGCCAATCGGCACCCTGCGTGAAGCGCTCAGTTATCCACAGGCCGGGGACGCCTACGGCGAGGGCAGTTATGCACAGGCACTGACGGATTGCCGCCTGGAGCAACTGATTCCGCGGCTGGATGAAGAGCAGCACTGGCAGAGCCTGCTGTCGCCGGGCGAGCAGCAGCGGCTGGCATTTGCCCGCGCCCTGTTGTTCAAGCCGCAGTGGCTGTTCATGGACGAAGCGACATCGGCCATGGACGAAGAGGACGAAGCCGCACTGTATGAAGGGCTCATGGCGCAGTTGCCAGGTTTGAGCATTGTCAGCGTGGGCCACCGCAGCAGCCTCAATCGTTTCCACTCGCGCCGGGTGCGGATCGAATCCGGGGAGTTGCAAGCACAGGGCCCAGCAATGGTTTGATGCGCCTGCGTCAACAGTGAACTGTAGTCGTACAACCTTGATGCGCTATGATGGCGAAATAAATCGTATGTCACCGCCCGATGGCTATAACGGATAAGCAGAACCATGGATAACCAGAGCGCCCAACCTCGCGCCCGCCGCAAACCTCGCAGCCTCGCTCAGGAGTTGGTCACCGTCCTGTCCGAACGCATCCGCAGTGGCGAACTCAAGCGTGGCGACAAATTGCCGACCGAGTCGGCGATCATGGAAGAGCAGGGCGTCAGCCGTACCGTGGTCCGTGAAGCGATTTCACGGCTGCAGGCGGCGGGTCAGGTAGAGACCCGCCATGGCATCGGCACCTTCGTACTCGATACGCCGAGCCCCAGTGGCTTCCGCATCGATCCGGCGACCATCGTCACTCTGCGCGACGTGCTGGCGGTGCTGGAATTGCGCATCAGCCTGGAGGTGGAATCGGCGGGTCTCGCGGCCACACGCCGTACCGATGAGCAATTGCAGGCCATGCGCAATGCTCTGGATGCCCTCAACGACAGCGCGGCCCATGCTCGCGATGCGGTGGCATCTGACTTCCAGTTCCACTTGCATATAGCGCTGTCCACGGGCAACCGCTACTTCACCGACATCATGACCCACCTGGGTACCAGCATCATTCCGCGTACCCGGCTCAATTCGGCGCGTCTGGCCCATGATGATCAGCAGCACTACATGACCCGCCTGAGCCGTGAGCACGAGGAAATCTTCGATGCCATCGCCCGCCAGGACCCTGATGCGGCTCGTGCGGCCATGCGTCTGCACCTGACCAACAGTCGCGAGCGACTGCGCCAGGCTCATGAAGAAGCCGAGAAAACACCGGGCTGATCCCTGTCGCGAGAGGACTTGCCCGCGAAAAACAGTCGTGACACAGAGGTGTGTCACGCCATCGAGTCGGGGGCAAGCCGCGTCGCGACGGGATTTCGACCCCCTCCCATAAATTTATCGAACACCCCTTGAGGCTTTCCATTTATGGTTGTACGATGACGTACGACTTCGGCAATGGGTGCTGAAGCCCATGTCTATCATCACAGTACTTTCAAGGGTGTTCGAACAATGACTCCACAAGAACTCAAGTCCATCCTCTCTGCCGGTCTGCTGTCTTTCCCGGTGACCGATTTCAATGCCCAGGGCGATTTCCACAAGGCTGGCTACATCAAGCGCCTCGAGTGGCTCGCCCCGTACGGCGCCAGCGCGCTGTTCGCCGCCGGCGGTACCGGTGAGTTCTTCTCCCTGGCTGCCAGCGAGTACTCGGAAGTCATCAAGACTGCCGTCGACACCTGCGCCACCAGCGTGCCAATCCTCGCCGGCGTTGGCGGTTCGACCCGCCAGGCCATCGAATACGCTCAAGAAGCCGAGCGTCTGGGTGCCAAAGGCCTGCTGCTGCTGCCGCATTACCTGACCGAAGCCAGTCAGGACGGCGTTGCCGCTCACGTTGAAGCCGTGTGCAAATCTGTCAAGATCGGCGTGATCGTCTACAACCGTAACGTCTGCCGCCTGACCGCACCGCTGCTGGAGCGTCTGGCCGAGCGTTGCCCGAACCTGATTGGTTACAAGGATGGCCTGGGCGACATCGAACTGATGGTCTCGATCCGCCGCCGTCTGGGCGATCGCTTCAGCTACCTGGGTGGCTTGCCGACCGCTGAAGTCTACGCCGCTGCCTACAAGGCGCTGGGCGTGCCGGTCTACTCGTCGGCGGTGTTCAACTTCGTGCCGAAACTGGCGATGGACTTCTATCACGCGATCGCCAAGGACGACCATGTGGCAGTCGGCAAGATGATCGACGATTTCTTCCTGCCGTACCTGGACATCCGTAACCGCAAGTCGGGCTACGCCGTCAGCATCGTCAAGGCAGGCGCCAAGATCGCCGGTTACGACGCAGGCCCGGTGCGCACCCCGCTGACCGACCTGACCGGCGAAGAGTACGAAATGCTCGCTGCCCTGATGGACAAGATGGGTCCGCAGTAAGTCATAACGCTACTTCCCTGTGGGGGCGGGCTCTGCCGCCGGCCCCACAGGGATTCGTGTCGCTGCAAGACGGATCACCTGGCCACAAGCCCCCGGTCCTGACCTCACCTATTGGCTGCCCCGCGCAGCACCGAAGCGCGCCATGAGCGCGCTTTTTCATGGTCGGCTGGCTATGATAGCTCGCTAACGACAGGCAACAGGTCCCCCTCCGCATGCTGGCAATCTTTGTGCAGACGCTCGCCATCACCGCTCCGGTGTTCGTCATGTTGTTCCTGGGGTTGATGCTCAAGCGCATCGCATGGATCGACGACAATTTCATCCGCGTTGCCTCTGGCCTGGTCTTCAACGTCACCATGCCCGCCCTGCTGTTCCTCGGCATCCTGCACGCTGATTTGCGCACAGCAATGCGCCCCTCGGTGTTGATCTACTTCATTGTGGCGACGCTGCTGAGTTTCTTTGCGGCGTGGGGTTGGGCGATCTGGCGGTGTCCCAAGGTCGACCGCGGGGTTTACGTGCAGGGGGCCTTTAGGGGCAACAACGGCATTATCGGTCTGGCACTGGCGGCCAGCATGTACGGTGCCTACGGCATCTCCATGGGGGCTGTGCTCGCCGGCTTGGTGATCCTGTTCTACAACGCCTTGTCGTCGATCATCCTGGCCATCTACAGCCCGGCCATGAAGTCCGATCCGTGGAGCCTGTTCGTCAGCATCGTGCGCAATCCGTTGATCATCAGCGTGCTGGCAGCCATCCCCTTCGCCTACTGGCAGATCGGTTTGCCGCGCTGGCTCGAGGGCTCGGCGCAGAGCCTGGGCAACATGACCTTGCCGCTGGCGCTGATCTGCGTGGGCGGCACCTTGTCGCTGACGTCGCTACGGGAAAGCAGCCGATTGGCGATCAGTGCCAG
>CAJCIO010000047.1 GCA_903970465.1 Gammaproteobacteria bacterium | reverse complement strand
GCGGCGGGGCCGTCGCCGTGGAGGACGAAGTCGATGTCCAGCTCGCCGGCTTGCAGATCGATGCGCCGCGGGGTGTAGTCGCGCATCGCAGGTTTCGGCCCGTCGCCCTTGGCACCGAGCACCATGGTCTGCAGCGCGGCCTGCTCTTCAGGCGTGGTCGCGAAAAACAGTTTTATGTGGTCGTCGGCGCCCTGGCTGAGGAAGCCGGCCAGCTCGGCGCCGCCGACGGTGATGCGGCGCATGCGCGGGGTCAGGTCGGTGACCCGCAGCACGTCGAGGCGACGGCGTTTGATTTCGTGCATGACGCGGTGGATGCCATAGGGGCTTTCAGCGTGTTGATCGGCTTTCATTGGGCAGTGTCCTGAACGGAGGAATTCATGGCTGGGCCGTCGACGATGGCCTTGGCGGTGGTGTTGAGCAGGTCGCGCACGCGCAGGATTTCTTCCGCGCTCCAGCGACCGTGATGCAGCTGCAGGGCGTGGCGCAGGTTGTGCACCGCTTCGTGGATTTCCGGTGGACGATCATGGCCGCGTAGCGATCGCTTGCTGACTTCGACACGGGTGCGAACACCCTCGAGGGCCACGGCCTGCTCGACCAGCATCTGATGGCCGGTGTCGGTGGCGGTATAGAGCTTCTTGCCGCCCTGAGCGTCGCCGGTGACCAGTTCGCTTTCTTCCAGAAACGTCAGGGTTGGGTAGATGACCCCCGGGCTGGGGCTGTAGGCACCGTCGAACAGGGCTTCGATGCGGCGGATCAGGTCGTAACCGTGGCAGGGCTGTTCGGCGACCAGCGCCAGCAACAGCAGTTTGAGGTCGCCGGAGGCGAATACGCGGGGGCCTCGGCCACCGCCTTTGTGGCGATCGAAGCCATCGCGTCCACCGCCGAATTCCTGGGGTCTGTGCTCTCTCATTTACTCTTCTCTTGGGTTAGTTAAGATATACCTTAAGATATATCTTAACTTTCAACAAGCGCCTGAATGAGCATTGTTATTTTTGGGTGGTGGGGGGATGTGCTGGCCTCTTCGCGGGCAAGCCTTGCTCCCACAGAGTTGTGGGAGCAGGGCTTGCCCGCGAAGAGGCCATTCGTTGCACTAAAAATCTCACTGGCTGGATGCCAGGCTGCCAGTGCACAAACTGTCCGCCCCCGGCTGCACGTAAGGCGCAAGCATCGGCGCCATGCCCTTGAGCACCTGCACCGGCAGCGCCGAGGTGAAGCTGAAGTTCTGCGCGGTGCGCCCCGGCACGAACGCGGTCAAGGTGCCGAAGTGATGCTCACCGATAAAGAACACGAAGGTCGCCGTGCGGTTGATCGCCTTGGACGCGATGATCCGCCCACCCGCGCCGAAGCTCTGTAAGCGGTTGTCACCGGTGCCGGTCTTGCCGCCCATGGTCAGCGGCGTGCCGTCGGCCTGTTTGAAGCTGCCGTTGACGCGCCTGGCCGTGCCGTCGCTGACCACCTTCGACAGCGCGCCGCGCAAGGCTGCCGCGACTTCACTGGGCATTACTCGCGTGGCTTGGTCGGGCGCGCTGATCAGTTGCGTGTCGTAAGGCGTGCCGGCGGCGAAGTGCAGACTGTCGACGCGCAGGGTCGGCAAACGCACGCCATCGTTCTGGATGATCCCGAGCAGTTCGGCCAGCGCCGCCGGGCGGTCCCCCGAGCTGCCGATGGCGGTGGCCAGCGACGGCACCAGATGGTCGAAGGGGTAGCCGACGCTCTTCCAGCGTTGATGAATATCGAGGAACGCTTCGATCTCGACCATGGTGCGGATACGACTGTCGCGGGCGCTCTTGTGCTTGCTCTTGAACAGCCAGCCGTAGACTTCCTGACGCTGCTGTTCGCTGGCCTGGATCGCGTCGTTGAGGCTAGCGTCAGGGTGCTGCAGCAAAAAGCCCAGCAGCCAAAGGTCCAGCGGATGGGAGCGGGCGATATAGCCCTGATCTGGCAGGTCATAGGCGCCCGGGCCGTAGGTGCGGTACATCTCGCCCAGGCGCTTGTCGGTGACGGTGGTGGTTTTCAGGTGGTCGCGCACAAAGGCGTTGAAGGTTGCCTGATCGGCGTTCGGGAACAGATAGCGATGCACGGCGGCCAAGCGAATCGGCGTGATGTTCATGCCGTCGATGAAGGTATCGAGGCGATCGTCCGAGTTCTTGTCCTGATACTTGCGCCAGAAGCGCCGCAGAAATTCCGTACCCTCGCGATCGGCAAAGCGCGCCAGGTATTCCTGGCGGCGCGGGTCGTCATCGTCCTTGAGCAACTGCGCGCTGTTGTTGTCGCCCTGGTAGGTGCTGTAGCGCACCAGATCGCGCATCAAGCGAATGAACGACAGGTTGATGGATTCCTGCAGCGCGACCTTGAGGGTCGGATTCTGGCTGTCGTCCTGGCGGCGAAAGTTCTTGAACCTGTGTACGCCGCCACCCGTGAAGAAGCTTTCGGCGGGGTCGGCTGAATACTGACGTTCCAGCGCGGCATCGAGCATGGCCGGCAAGTTGCGGTCGTCGTGCTGAATCAGATAGTCGATCGCCCAACGGGTGATGCGATCGGGGTCTGCCACGGGCACTTTTCGCAGTTGCGCGGATGTCTGCCCGGCGAATCGGTCGTGCAGCTCGGCGATGATCTGCAGATAGCTGGTGAGCACCCGCACCTTGGCGGTGGAACCCAGCTCCAGTTTGCTGCCCTCGTTGATGTCGAACGGCTGGTCGGTGCTGTCGGTCTGGGCCCTCACGCGGAAACCATCGCCGGTGGTTTCGAACAGGGTAAAGCTGTAGCTGACCTTGGCGGTGTCGGCCGCGCTGAGCAGATGGTCGCCGAGCAGGCCGATCTGCTGGGCGAAGGCGGGGTCGGCAAGTTTTTTCAGGTAGGCGCTGGACTGCTGCTGCAAGTCGCCCTGCAAAGTGCTGGTGGCGGCCAGGTCGAGGCGGTCAAGATCATACAGGGGGCGTTCCAGCAGAAAGCCCAGGCGACTGCGGGCGACGCTGATGCCTTTGTTGGTTTCGTTGGGTTGCAGGGTGGGCTGTTGCGCCCAGTCGCGGAAGGTCAGTTGGCTGGCGAGGGCTGCCTCGGCCAGGTCCGCCGTGATGACATTGTTTTGCTGCAGCAGGCGGATGTGGCTGTCGGTGAGTTGTGCCAGCTCCTTGTGGCCCTTGGCGAGGAAGTACGAGGGGCGGCGCTGGGCGATCATCAACGACAGCACTTCGCGCAGAGCCTGGCCGCGCTCGGCGAGCGGCGCGTGGGCATCGCTCAACACCCGGTTGATCTGCAGGAAGTCGGCGCCGTACCAGACGCGCAGGCCTTCGGCCAGGCCATGCACTTCGCCATGCCCCGGCACCTCCGACAGCGGCACGCTGTTGAGGTAGTCGCGTACCACCATCTGCCGCGTAGCCAGGGTCTGCGGGCCGCTCTGATAGGCGCGCACGCTGGCGGAAATCATCTGGCGGATCTTCTCGCCGCCGGACAGCGTCAAGCCGTCGGGCGAGTGGCGGTATTTTTCCAGTTGCGTGGCCAGGGTGCTGCCGCCGGCCGATTGCCCCGGCAGGGCGAGGAGCTTGGCGACCTGAGACCAGGCAGCCTTGAAGAAGCGCGGCCAGTCGACCGCCGGGTTGAGTTGCGGCGTGTCGGCGGAGAGCAGGTCGCGGTTTTCGATAAACAGCAGGCTGTCGACGATCACCGGCGGTATATCGCTGAACTGCTCGTAGAGCTGCTGCGGGTAGCGGTACTGGTACAGGGTGTCGGCCTTGCAATCGGTGATCAGCAAGCCAGCCTGAGGTTTTTCGGCGTAGGGCACGAACAGGCCGTGAGCGGTGTAGCTCATCAATGCGGGCGAGAACTGCACCTGCCGGGCGACGCGATAATCATGCTCCAGCAGGCGCGGCAGGAAGGTGCCCAGGCTGCTGTAGCCCAGGCGTTTGTCGAACGGGCCGTCGCCGGGGTAGACGATGGCATTGCTGGGGCCGTCCTCCAAGTGCCAGGTCAGAGTGCTGGCCAGACGGCTGAATTGCTGGGCTTGCAGGCGTGAGGTGCGGCTTTCGACCAAGGCGGCGTAGGCAAGGATGGCCATGAGCACCAGCAACACACCGGCTGTTATCCACAGCCGCGTAGCGCGTCGTTTGGGCTTGGGGGGAAGATCAGGGCGACGGGGTGTTAGCAGATCGTCGGCCTGTGCCGCGGTCTTTGGGGGTTCGGTTTGCCACAGAGCGCCCATAGTGTTCAACCCGGTTACGGAAAATCATCGCACCTGGTTGGAGTCTAGACGCTGGGTGGGGAGGGGGCGGGAAATGTGGCTTGGCTGGGGATCTTTGTTGGCAGGTCAGGCCCCTTCGCCAGCAAGCTGCGCTCCCACAGCCACAAGACTCAAGGCCGGCTCACACTGTGGGAGCGCAGCTTGCTGGCGAAGGGGCCTGTACCGCTTGCCCAAAACCACAGAATTTCCCCGCTGTAGGGGCAAGGGTGCGAGTTCGGTGGTGAAGAGGCTTTCAGGTCTACATCATGTCCTTGACCGTGCGCTGCAAGTCGCGCAGGTCCTTCTCACGGGCATCGATGCGCGAGGCCAGCTGGAAGTTCGGCGCCTGGCGCTTGGCGATCTCGAGTTGCTGCATGGCCTGGTCGAAGTCCCCCACCAAGGCAAAGTACTCGGCGCGGGCCTGGTGCAGCCCGATGATATTGCCGTTCAAGCCACGCGTATCAGCCACCATGCTCCACACATCCGGATCGTTGGGGCGGGTCTTGAGCAAGGCGTCCAGGCCTTTTTCGGCCTCGGCGTTGCGGTTCTGCTTGAGCAATACCGTGATGCGCATCTGGTTGAGCGGATAGTTGCCCGGGTATTGCACGAGCATTTTGTCGACCCGCGCCTGGGCGTCGGGCAGGCGGTTGTTGGTGACGTCCAGCTCGATCTGGGCGAGGTTGAAGGTCACGTCATCGGGCGCCTTGTCGAGCAAGCCCTTGAGGCCCGCGCGGGCTTCGTTGAGCTGGCCGGCCTTGATCTGCGCGATGGCCAGGCCATAACGCGCCGGTATCGAGCCGGGCGTCTCGTCCAGCTGAGCGCGAAATCGCTTGGCGGCGATGCCTGGGGTTTCCTCATAGAACAGCTGGGTGCGCGCTTTCATCAACTGAAACCACTGGCTGTCCTCTTTGCCGCCCTTGGGCATCTGCTCGGCGCGGTTACGGGTGTCGGCGATACGCTCATCGGTGACCGGGTGAGTGGAGAGGAACTCCGGTGGCGAGGCATCGAACTTGTAGACACGCGCCAGGCGCTCGAACATCTCCGGCATGTTGCGCGGATCGTAACCGGCCTTTTCAAGGTTGAGGATGCCGATACGGTCGGCCTCGGCTTCGTTCTGCCGCGAAAACGTGCGCTGGGCCTGGATGGCGGCCGCCTGGCTGCCGGCGATCAGACCGATGCCCGCATCGCCGCCGCCCGCGGCCGCCAGCACCACGCCTGCCAGCAGCGCGGCCATGACCGGGATCTGCATGCGCTGAGAGGCTTCCACCCCTCGGGCGAAGTGGCGTTGCGACAAATGCGCCAGTTCGTGGGCAAGCACGCCAGCGAATTCGCCCTCGGTGTCGGCGTTGAGAAACAGCCCGCCGTTGACCCCGACGATGCCCCCGGGCGCTGCGAAGGCGTTGAGCTCCTTGCTGTTGATCAGGATGAATTCGAGTCGGCGATCCTGTAGTTGGCTGGTCTCGGCCAGGCGATACACGGTGGTTTCGACGAAATCCTTGAGCTGCGGGTCAGATAGCTGCCCGACCTCGCTGCGCAGCAGGCTCAACCAGGCGCGGCCCAGGTCGTGTTCCTGTTGCGGGGAGACGATGGCTGAACTGGCATCGCCGAGCGATGGCAGATCGTCAGCGTGGGCAGGTACCGCCAGCAGGCAGGCCAGGGCGATCACCAGGGGGCGCAATGAATTCATGCACACTGCTCTTGTCGGCAAATGGGCTACTGTAGCCGGGACCGTGCGTGGCGACCAGCGCTGTACGCTTGCGGTATGCTTGGCAGTCGCTGGCCGCGTCTGTCTCGCCAGCGCGCCAGAGCCCCCAGCAGGAGAAAAAACCGATGACCGACCTCCCGGAATGTGACGCCGAGCTCGATGCCAGCGGTCTGAACTGTCCATTGCCGTTACTCAAGGCAAAGTTGCAGCTCAATCAGCTGGCCAGCGGCGCAGTGCTGAAGGTCATCGCTACCGACGCCGGGTCGCAGCGCGATTTCCGCACATTTGCCAAACTTTCTGGCAACCTGCTGTTACAAGAAAAGGCTGAAGCCGGCGTCTATCGCTATTGGTTGCAGAAGGCCTGATCGCTGTAAGTGCATTCATAAAGGATTTTCGATGTTCAAGGTGGCTCAAGACTGGATTCAGCGGTATTTCTCCGACGAAGAAGCCGTCGTCCTCGGCGTATTGCTGGTACTGGCCTTCACCGCTGTGCTGACCCTGGGCGGCATCATGGCGCCAGTGCTGGCGGGCATGGTGCTGTCGTTCCTGATGCATGGGCTGGTGATGACGCTTGAGCGTTTACGTGTCCCCAGTTGGCTGGCGGTGACCATCGTGTTTGCGCTGTTCATGGGCGCGCTGGCGCTGTTCGTGCTGGTGCTGGTGCCGTTGCTCTGGCACCAGTTGATCGCCTTGTTCAACGAGTTGCCGGGCATGCTCGGCAAGTGGCAGTCGTTGCTGTTGCTGTTGCCCGAGCGTTATCCGCATCTGGTGTCGGACGAGCAAGTGCTGCAAGCCATCGACGTGGCGCGGGGCGAAGTCGGCAAGTTCGGCCAATGGGTGCTGACGGTGTCGCTGACCAGCTTGCGTCTGGCGGTGAACATCATGATCTACTTCGTGCTGGTGCCGATTCTGGTGTTCTTCTTTCTCAAGGACCGCGAGATCATCGGCCGCTGGATGCGCGGCTACCTGCCGCGCAACCGGGCGTTACTGACTCGGGTTGCGAAGGTCATGAACCGGCAGATCGCCAACTATATCCGCGGCAAGATCATCGAGATCTTTATCTGCGGCATCGCCACCTATATCGGCTTCATTGCCCTGGGCCTCAACTACGCCGCCTTGCTGGCGTTGCTGGTGGGCTTGTCGGTGGTGGTGCCCTATGTCGGCACTGTGGTGGTCACCGTGCCCGTGGCATTCATTGCCCTGTTCCAGTGGGGCTGGAGCGACCAGTTCATCTACCTGATGGCGGTGTACGGGGTGATCCAGGCGCTGGACGGCAACGTGCTGGTGCCCTTGTTGTTTGCCGAGGCGGTGAGTCTGCACCCGGTGGCAATTATCTGCGCGGTGCTGCTGTTCGGTGGGCTGTGGGGATTCTGGGGCGTGTTCTTTGCGATTCCGCTGGCGACCTTGGTGAAGGCGGTGCTGGATGCGTGGCCGCGCAACGAGCCGACGGTTTCGCCGATGATTTGAATATTACGGCCTGCTCTCGGTGGCTACCTAGTAGATCTGATAGCTATCAGTGTGCACGAGCAGCCCCTATGCTGGATCTATTCCTGGCATAGGATCCTCTCTGATGACTCGTTCAACGTCACCCCGGTTATTCGCTACTGATCAGGCAGACACTGTCTTGCGATCCGGGCCCAGCCAACAGCAGTTTCTACCTTTCGGTTTTGGCGCTCCTTGCGGACTGGGGTTCAATGGCCAATGGGCGGATCCACTGACCGAGCGCTATCTCCTGGGGCAGGGTTATCGAGCATTCAGCCCGGTATTGATGAGATTCCTCTGTCCTGACAGTTGGAGCCCGTTCGGCGATGGGGGGATTAATTGCTATGCATATTGCGTTGGAGACCCCGTCAATGTGCAAGATCCGACGGGGCATATGCCCAAAGGGTTTCGCAGGCTTTTCGGTTTAGGCTCGAAGGCATCGGAGGCCAGCGCATCCGCGAGCACCGCCAACTTGCTGAAGTCCTCTCACAGTATGGCTAGTATTTCCTCTCTTGCCAGCGTTCCGGCTGTGCCTGCTATGGCGAGGTCCGGTGTGCGGACGCCCCCGCCTTCCACGACTCCTGTCAGACGTAATTCTGCGGAAAAAGAAGGTTATGCATTAGGGGATATCAAGGCGGTCAACGTCACCACAACCACAGAAGTGACTTTGAAAGATGGAACACGCTATGTCTCGAGCGCGACAGAGCACCGATCCATTGGAGGGTTTAAACAGGTTACCGACGAGAATGGTGTGGTTCGCGTAGCCCTCGGCAAAAAACTGACTACTGAAGATGTTAGCCAGTACGCTTATTCGAGGTCCAAGAGCTACTCGATCAAACGCCCCGATGTGCCGCCGCCGCTTCCGCCCCGTACGGTGCGTACGGTGCGCGACTGATTCATGATCGTGGTCGGTGAGCTGAGGGTCCCTGCCTTCAGCTCGTCAGTCGCTCAAGCCTTGTTCAACGCCTGCGCCGCGGCCAGCACCGCATCCACATGCCCTGGCACCTTCACCCCACGCCATTCCTGACGCAGCACGCCATCCTTGTCGATCAGGAAGGTGCTGCGATCAACGCCCATGTATTCCTTGCCGTACAGCTTCTTCAACTTGATCACGTCGAAGTGCTCGCACAGTTCTTCTTCCTTGTCACTGATCAACTCGAAGGGGAAGCCTTGCTTGGCCTTGAAGTTTTCGTGGGTCTTGAGGCTGTCGCGCGACACACCGATGACTTCGGTGTTGGCGGCCTTGAAGGCTTCGTACTGGTCGCGAAAGCCCTGGCCCTGAGTGGTGCAGCCCGGGGTGTTGTCTTTCGGGTAGAAATACACCACGGCCTGGCGGCCTTTGAGGCCGGCGAGGGTGACGGTCTGGCCGCTGGTGGCTGCCGCGGTGAAGTCGGCTACCGGCTGGTCAACGGATACGGTCATCGGGTTGGTTCCTTTATTAGGGCAGACGGGGAGTCGTGTAGCGATCTTGCCGACGCCATCGCGGGAAGTGCCCGCTCCCGCAGGTGAGAGCGGTCTTGCCCGCGAATGGGCTCACGCAGGATTCTGCGGGCGCCACGGCTCGATCAATGCGTCGAGGTTGAGCGCGTCGGCGAAGTCCAGAAACTGATCGCGCAGCCAGCTGATCTGCACGCCCGGCGGCAAGGTCACGGTGAAGGTGGCATTGAGCATGGTGCCGCCGGTCTGCGGTGCCTGGTAGGTGTCGCAGGTCAGGTTCTCGAGCTCGACGTTGTGGTCGATGAAGAACTGGCACAGCTCGTTGACGATGTCAGAGCGGTACGCGGCGCTGACGTAGGCCACGTACGGCAAGGCCTGCGGGCGGTTTTCCAGCGGCGCGCTGCGCACCACGTTGACCGTGAAACCATGCTTTTTGGCCATGGGCGCCAGGCTGGTTTCGAGGCGGGCGAGGGCGTCCCAGGTGCCGGAAACCTCCAGCACCAGCGCGCTGCACTCGCCGTGGCGGGTCAGGCGTGAGGTCACGACCGCGCAGCGGCTGTCGTGGGCCGCACGGCACAGGACGTTGGTCAGCTCCATCGGATTAGGGCCAAGAGCACTGATGACAAGGAATTGTTCGCGAACGGTGGGGGTGGACATGCAGCCTCTCTAAAGCGATGAGCGGTCGGCACGGGAATCTTGAAGCTGAGTTGCTGCGTGCGTGTCGGTCGTCTCCCGATCGCCGGCGCCAAGGCCGATCATGACTGCCAAAGCACAGCTGTGGCTGGCCGCAAGGCTCAGGATCAGGGGTCTGGACGACGATTGTTCACGCCGCAAGCGACTCAGCGGGCTTGCCCGTACCGATCAAAGTCTGAAGGGTAGCGAAATCCGGCGCTGAGGGGAATGCTCGTAGCGCGGTACTTCGCTTGTGCAAGCCCGAACGCGCCAGTACCATTACCGCTCTCTTTTTCCGGCAGGAGCGGTTGGCATGATTTCGGGCAGTATGGTGGCATTGGTCACACCCATGGATGCACAGGGCCGTCTCGACTGGGACAGCCTGAGCAAACTGGTGGACTTCCACCTGCAAGAAGGCACCCATGCCATCGTTGCGGTCGGAACCACCGGTGAGTCGGCAACCCTTGATGTCAACGAGCACATCGAGGTCATTCGTCGCGTCGTCGATCAGGTCGCCGGGCGCATCCCGGTCATCGCCGGCACGGGCGCCAACTCCACCCGCGAAGCCGTCGAGCTGACCACCAACGCCAAGAACGCCGGTGCCGACGCCTGCCTGCTGGTGACGCCGTACTACAACAAGCCGACCCAGGAAGGCCTGTACCAGCACTTCAAGCACGTCGCCGAGGCCGTAGCGATCCCACAGATCCTTTACAACGTGCCTGGCCGCACCGCCTGCGACATGCTTGCTGACACGGTCATTCGCCTGTCCACTGTGCCGAACATCATCGGCATCAAAGAGGCCACCGGCAATCTCGAACGGGCCAAGGCCATCATCGCCGGTGTTTCCAGTGATTTTCTGGTGTTGTCCGGCGATGATCCGACTGCCGTCGAACTGATCCTGGCTGGAGGCAAGGGCAACATCTCCGTGACTGCCAACGTCGCGCCTCGCGGTATGGCCGACCTTTGCAACGCAGCGCTGAAAGGCGATGCCGAGCTGGCCCGCGCCATCAATGACAAACTGATGCCGCTGCACAAGAATCTGTTCCTCGAAGCCAACCCGATTCCGGTCAAGTGGGCTTTGCATGAAATGGGCCTGATGCCCGAAGGCATCCGCCTGCCGCTCACCTGGTTGAGCGCTGACTATCACGAACCGCTGCGGCAGGCCTTGCGCCAGTCCGGCGTCCTGGTTTGATTGAGGAAGAACGACGCATGAAGCGATTGGCCGGTCTTAGTGCTCTTGCCGTGGTTATTTCGAGCACGAGCGGTTGTGGATGGCTCTGGGGCGACCAGGGTTATTTCCGCGACCGCGGCAATGATTATCTGGAGGCCAACCAGGCTCCAGCGATGCAAGTTCCACCCGACCTGACCCTGAGCAAGCGTCTCGACCCCCTGCTGCCGATCCCGCGTAACGTCGCTGACGATACCGACAAGCTCAACTTCGAAGTGCCGCGTCCGCTGCCTTTGCAAGTGGCGGCTGCGGCCAGCGACTACTCGCTGCAACGCACGGGGACTGGCAGCTGGATCCTGGCCCAGAAAACCCCTGCCGAGGTGTGGCCTGTCGCCCACCAGTTCTTCGAGGACAACGGCTTCCGTATTGCCGATGATCACCCGCAGACCGGTGAATTCAGCACCACCTGGCAGCGTTTCGACGAGCTTTCTGCTGGCATGGCCGACCGCCTGCGCAGCAGCGCCAGCAGTGCTGATGGCCAGGCGCGCGTCCACGTGCGCATCGAGCCCGGCGTGCAGCGCAACACCAGCGAGATCTACGTCAGCAGCGTCGAGCGCCCGGCCGGCAGCACTGCCGACACCGCGTTCCCGGCACGCAGCGCCAACACCGGCCTGGATTCGGTGCTGGTCGACCAGATGCTCGCCAACATGACCCGCGAGGCCGAGAAGGGCGGTTCGGTGTCCCTGCTCGCCGCCCGCGACTTCGATGCCCCGAGCCGCGTCAGCCTGGTCGAAGACGGCAACGGCAGCCTGGTGCTCAACGTCGGCTCCGACATCGACCGCGCCTGGTCGAGCGTCGGCCGTGCATTGGACAAGGGCCAATGGCGCGTTGAAGACATCAACCGCAGCCTCGGCCTGTACTACATCAACCTCGCGGAAAAAGCCGACACGCCAGACAACAAGCCGGGCTTCTTCGGTCGTCTGTTCGGCCACGAGGCCAGCAAGGAAGAGATCGAGGCTCGTGCCCAGCGCTATCAAGTGCGCCTGAGCAAGGTCGGCGACAGCGTCCAGGTCACCGTCGAGAAGAACATCAACACCTTGGCCCCGGCCGATATCGCCCGCCGCGTGCTGAGCGTGATTCAGGACAACCTGGGTTAAGTGCGCTTCGCCGTACTGGGAAGCGGAAGCCAAGGGAATGGCACACTGATCGCGAGCGAAGACACTCTGGTGCTGGTCGACTGCGGTTTCTCGTTGCGCGAAACCGAACGGCGGCTGGCCCGCCTGGGTGTTGCAGCGGCACAATTGAGCGCCATCCTGGTGACCCACGAACATGCCGACCACGTGCATGGCGTGGGTTTGCTGTCTCGGCGCTACAATATACCGGTCTACCTCAGCCAGGGGACCTTGCGCGGGATGCGCAAGCCGGTCGAAGTCGCGGGTCACTTGGCCTGCGGACAGCATCTGGAAGTCGGCGCCTTGCGCATCGAAGTGGTTCGCGTGGCGCACGATGCGCTGGAGCCGACCCAATATGTATTCAATGATGGTCGGCGACGTTTTGGCCTGCTCACGGACCTGGGCTCCTGGTGCCCCCGTGTACGGGACCACTATGAGGGGTGTGATGCCCTGATGATCGAAGCCAACCATTGCCGTGATCTGCTTGCACGCGGCCACTACCCGAACTTTCTCAAGCTACGGGTCGGCGGCAGCGAAGGACATCTGAACAACCACCAGGCTGCCGATCTGGTGGCCGAGCTGGGCTGGAAACACCTGCAACACCTGGTGCTGGCCCACCTCAGCAGCAAGAACAACCTGCCGCAGCTGGCCCGGCAACAATTCGTCGACACCCTCGGGTGCGACCCGGCCTGGCTGCAACTGGCCGATCAAGATTCAGGGCTCGACTGGCGACACATCGCCTAGCCCACCTACTTAGCAAGCGGAGCCCATCATGGAAAAACGTGAAGAACTCTACCGCGGCAAAGCCAAATCGGTTTACAAGACCGACGACGCCGACCGCTTGATCCTGCTGTTTCGCAACGACACCTCGGCGTTCGACGGCAAGCGCATCGAACAGCTCGACCGCAAGGGCATGGTGAACAACAAGTTCAACGCGTTCATCATGCAAAAGCTCGAAGCGGCCGGCATCCCGACCCAGTTCGACAAGCTGCTGGCCGACAACGAAGTGCTGGTCAAGAAGCTCGACATGATCCCGGTCGAATGCGTCGTGCGTAACTACGCCGCCGGCAGCCTGGTCAAGCGCCTGGGCGTCGAGGAAGGCCTCAAGCTCAACCCCTACACCTTCGAGCTGTTCCTCAAGGACGACGCCAAAGGCGACCCGTTCATCAACGAATCCCACGTGGTGGCGTTCGGTTGGGGCACCGCCGAGCAGTTGGCGAAGATGAAAGAGCTGTCCCTCAAGGTCAACGACGTGCTCAGCAAGCTGTTCGACGACGTCGGCCTGCTGCTGGTCGACTTCAAGCTGGAGTTCGGCGTGTTCAGCGACGGCTCCATCGTCCTGGGCGACGAATTCAGCCCTGACGGCTGTCGCCTGTGGGACAAGGACACCAAGAAGAAAATGGACAAGGACCGCTTCCGCCAGGGCCTCGGTGACGTCATCGAAGCCTACGAAGAAGTCGCCCACCGCCTGGGTGTACCGCTGTAAAGCGTGGTCTGCGCGCAAGCATTTGATAGCACGGAAATTTTTTTGCATTGGGGGCTTCGCTTCCGGGCAATAGCTTGATATGATGCGCGCCGTTGGAGAGATGCCGGAGTGGCCGAACGGGACGGATTCGAAATCCGTTGTACTGGTGACAGTACCTAGGGTTCAAATCCCTATCTCTCCGCCATTATT